>NZ_JACJPZ010000019.1:0-76343 GCF_014696335.1 Dolichospermum sp. FACHB-1250 | reverse complement strand
ATTAGCAGAATCTGGAAATTATGAGAAAGCTTGTGAGATTTTTGAAAGTTCTTTACAAATTAATCCCGATAATATCATAGCATTAACTAGCTATGGAAAAGCATTAGCAGAATTTGGAAATTATGAGAAAGCTTGTAAGATTCTTGAACATTCTTTACAAATCAAGCCTAATGATTTAATAACATTAACTAGGTATGGAGAAGCATTAGCAAAATCTGGAAATTATGAAAAAGCTTGTGAGATTTTTGAGCGATATTTACAAATAAAGTCTGATAATTATATATCTTTTATATACGCTAAATGTCTAGAGGAGTTATGTAAATACAGAGATGCCATATCTCAACTTGAAGCAATAGATTTTGATAGCCTACCGCAATATTATGTAAATGTTATTCATATCAATTTAGGAAGACTTTACTATGGTCTTAAATTGCAAGAACAGGGAAATAAATATTTTAACTTAGCAATTGCTAACTCAGATGATATAGAAAAATCATTATTATCTAGTGCCAGAAGTATCTTCGCTCATAATCCTTATAATGAAATTGCTGTTAAGATGTTACAACAAATTGCTGAGGAATCACCACGCTATTCTCAAGCACTGGAGATGTTGACGCTGAATTTAAGTGAAGAAGAATATTTTAAAATGGTTAAATCTGATTACCAAAGTGGTGTGAATGACACCGAAATACTAAATCGAGCGATTTATCATAAAATTGCTAATGAAATTAGCATTCTCAAAGGGATTGCTTACCGGATTTTGCGTTTTTCTCAAACAGAAGATCCCTTACTTACAGGTATTATTAATGATATTGAGGATGTACTTGAAGAAGTTAACCGTCGTCGAGGATTAGAAAAATCCCAAATTTCCACTATTGCTAATGATGAATATGAGCAAATTCTAGCAATTATTTCCAAAACTGCTCATGATATTTCTGATTTTGTTAATAATCAGTTAGCAATTATTGAGTCTAAAACTAGACGTGCTATGAGAAAAATTGCTGTTGATAATCCTCACTACAAGCAATTTGAGAAATTATTAACACAACTAGAATTTACTCAAATTGCTCTTAATGATCTCAAAGCTATTAATGAAGGGATTAAAATTAAAAATCATCACTTTAAAATCAAAAAACTCTTTGAAAAATGGGAAGCTAATCCTCATATTGATAATGCTTCTATTACTCTGGATATTAACAATGGTGATTCAGAGTTTAATGGTGATGAAGAAAAGATCAAAAGTATTTTAAATGAGTTAGTAGAAAATTCTCTCAAACACAATGCTAAAAAACTAGATTTAAACATCTCCATATCTACAGAGGATATTATCAATCCTCCGGGAGTTCGTGGTGCTAATATTCCAGGTGAGCAAAAATATTTATTAATTGAGTTTAATGATAATGGTCAAGGAGTTCCCCCAGATAAAAAAGATTGGATATTTCAACCTTTAAAAACTACCGCTAGTGAAGGTCATGGTAGCGGTTTAGGATTATTTATTATTCGCAAAACATTAACACAGATGAACGGATACATCCAAGAAACTGGATGGAAAGGAGCTAAATTTAAAATCTATATTCCTTATACAAAAAGCGAAAATAGTTAATTTCGTGAAATTTGATATCAGTCACACTATCAGGTTATACTAGGAATATGGTATAATTTGCTTTATGTCGTTTTTAAATCTCTGAAACCTATAAAATTATGCAAACAGAAAATATTCATTTGCTATTAGTAGAAGATACTCCTCGTTACCTCCGTGAACTTGTAGAGTGGTTAAATGATTTTGGTTATCGTCATATTGAGACTGCTTCTAGTGTAGTTGAAGCAACAGAAAAGTTATGTAATCCTTTTGATGTCATAATTTCTGATATGCGAATGGAGCAAGATAACAGTGGATTTGCGATTGTGGAAGAGGTAAAAGCACGTAATCTTTCATCAGTAGTGATTATCCTCACTGCTAACGACACTGTGGTAGATTGCCGGAATGCGTTTAAATTAGGAGCATGGGACTATATTTCTAAAAATATGGAGGGTAATGTTTTTGATGCTGTCCATTATTCTATTCAAGAAGCTATTACCTATTTTAATCGTTGGGGTAATGTCCACAATGAACAATGGATAACTGAAAATCTGGAAATTTTAGAAAAAGACTATTGGGGTAAATATATTGCAGTCATTAATAAAACTGTGATTGAAACAGCAGATAATGAAGATACCCTCAACAAATTACTTGAGGAACGAAAATTAAGACGGTTTTTAACTACTATTAGAAAAATAGGTAATTTACAACCAATTTCTCACCTGATAAAATTACCAGAAAGTCCAAAATTAGAATATAAAAGCACTTTGCAATGGGATGTTAAACAAAATCGTAAAAATGAGGATTTGAGATTTAGTGTCCTGAAAACTATTGCTGCTTTTCTTAATTCTGAAGGAGGAACTTTAATTATTGGAGTTGAAGATGATGGTAATATTTTTGGTTTAGAGCAAGATTTAGCTATTCTTTCTAAAGGTTCTTTAGATCAATTTGAGCAGACAATTGTACACCTGATTTGTACGTACATTAGTGCTAATTTTATGTCATTAGTTACAATTCGATTTGAGACAATAGATAGTAAAATAGTTTGTGCAGTTGATGTCAGAAAGTCAGATAAAATCGTCTTAATGAAAGGTAAAGATAAAAAATTAGAACTCTACATTCGCGCTGGTAACACTTCTAAGTCTCTTATTGATACTCCAGAAATAGTAGACTTTTGTTTAAAACGGAGTAAACCGTCAGGAGAAAGTTATTAGACCAGGCTATAAACTCGATTCGTGGTATAGTGGAAATAGAACAAGCTAAAAGCGATCGCTCTTTAGAAACAACAGTACAAGTATTCAGCATTATCGCTACTATAGTATGTACTTTTCTAGCTATGTTGGGTGTATGGATCAAAAAGCGGAAATTGTAGGTGACAATGAATCATAACTTAGATATTTAATGAAGGAATAAATCATGAAAATACAAGGAATTATCAAAGGTAACACTATAGAATTATTAGATCAAATATTAGACAAAATTCTTCTACCTGATGGAGTAAAAATTTCTATAGAAATACCAGATAACTTAATAATTAAACAACCCAAATGGCCAGAGTTAGAAACTGTTATTGGTTTATGGAAAGATGATCCAGAAATTGATGAAATTTTTGATATCATTAATCAGGAACGTCATCAATATCATAAATTTAAACAGATTTCAGGTGATTGGTAATTGATGATTTCCCCTTATCCCATATCACCTTAATTATTACGCAGAAACAGAAACTTGCGATTGATAGCAAATACCCGCTTCCTTGAATCTTTGTAAAGCTTCACCCAAGCGATTATGGCTGAATTACAGAAATCTCCTCATTACGGTTTTTACGATAAATATTAAAATCGCTATCTAAAGTCATAATTGCACTATTAGGTATTTGTTCAGACATTCTCACCAAACAAGCATCAGCAAAGGACATTGGTACAGATTCATAACGATTCATTAAATGTCTGATATTACTTGCTTCTCCTTGCAAATCAAAAGAGATCGTGATTACATTACCCTCAATCAATTCAATAATTCCCTGTTGAATATGAGGTAAATCACGAAACAGAAAACAAGCTTCTGAAATCACAGCATCACAGGTGAATACAGGTAAATCAACCTGTCTCCATTGAGTTACAGCCCATTGATGAAAGCGATCAGATTTCCTCAAATAAGCAACCAAAACACCAGTATCAAGAATTATCTGCTGATTCATTTCTGCCCATATTCTTTCATGTATTTCTTATTAAAAGAAAGATCGTCTACCCCACCTTCAATAACTCCTTCCCATTTTCTCAATAGATCATGAGGAGAAGCTTCAGGCTTTTTGAGATTTGAGTTTTCAGAATCTTGATTAAGTTGGTGATTACCCAATTCAAATACTAGAAACTCAACAAAACGGAGAACTTGCTGCTGTTGATCTATAGGTAACTGCTGCATCGTAGTTACTACTTTTTCCAGAATTGTCATAATCTTAATGCTTTTGAGATTGTGTATTCACCTTAATTATTACGCAGAAACAGAAACTTGCGATTGATAGCAAATACCCGCTTCCTTGAATCTTTGTAAAGCTTCACCCAAGCGATCGCAATCAGCAATTAAACTAATTCTTACATAGCCTTCACCACCCACACCAAAAGCATTTCCCGGAGTGACTACTACCCCTGTTTGCTGTAAAACATTCAAAGCAAAATCTGTAGAATTCATTCCCCCCGGACATTTTATCCACAAATACATAGTTGCTTCGGTTTTAGGAATATTCCACCCCAATTTACCCAAACCATCAATTAAAAAATCTCGACGAGTGCGGTAACGTTGCTGCACTTCATGTAAATAAGAATCAGGAAGTTGTAAAGCGGTTTCTGCTGCTGTTTGTAAAGCGGAAAAAATGCCATAATCTAAATTGGTTTTGAGTGTCCGCAAACCTTGGATCACGTGACGATTTCCGACGACAAAACCAACGCGCCAACCTGCCATATTATAGGTTTTAGATAAAGTGTGAAATTCTACCCCTATATCCTTTGCACCGGGAATTTCTAATAAACTAGTAGGTTGATAACCATCAAAAGCTAATTCTGCATAACATAAATCATGGACTAACAGGATTTCATACTTCCGCGCAAAAGCGACAATTTCTGCAAAAAATTCCCGGGGGGCGGTGGCTGCGGTAGGATTACTAGGATAATTAAAATAGAGAATTTTGGCTTTTCTGGCTACTTCGTCAGGAATGGCCGCTAAATCAATTAACCAGTTATTTTCTTCTTTAAGAATTAAATTGTGAATGACTCCCCCAGCAATAATCGGACCACGGAAATGTACAGGGTAAGATGGTGAAGGTACTAATACAGTATCACCAGGATTAATGTAGGCGATCGCTAAATGTCCCAAACCTTCCTTAGAACCGAGTAAGGGTAAAGCCTCACTATCAGGATTAAGTACCACTCCATAGCGACGATGATACCATTGAGTAATAGCTTTACGGAAACTTGCAGTCCCTTCAAATGGAGGATAACCATGATTAGCGGGATTTTGCAAGGCCGTCATGGCAGCTTCTATTACAGGTTGAGGTGTAGGACCATCGGGATTTCCCATACCCAAATCAATTAAATCCAGTCCTTGTTCTCTAGCTTTCGCTTTTAATTCATCTAAACGAGCAAAAACATAAGGAGGTAACTTTTGTATCCGTTCTGCGGGAGTAATCCAACTTAAATTCATTCTTTCAACCTCGAAATAGGGAACAGGTGACAGGTGATAGGTGACAGGTGACAGGTGACAGGGAATAGATGAAAATTTTACCAATTACCCATTACCTATTACCCATTACCTATTACCTATTACCCATTTTTAATTTTTAATTGATTTGGTGCAGTGGTAGAAACCATTGCGGCCATTAATTGTTCCAACGCTACTTTAAACGGTAAACGGTGGATATCAGAATTAGGTTCTAAACTAATTTCTGCTGCTGTTTGTAACTCACCCAAAGTGATATTACCTAATCCCAAATCTGCTAATTTTTGGGGTAGTCCAATCTCTGCGTAGAACTTCAACAGTTGTTGTCTTGCTGAAGCTGCTAATTGATTTCCCTGGATCATTTCTTCTAACCGCAGTTGTACCAGAATACCATAAGCGACCTTTTCCCCGTGAATGCTATTATGTCCCGAAATATGGGTTAAGCCATTATGAACCGCATGGGCAGCGACTGTGCGACATTGCGCCCCCCCTAGACCCCCAATTACCCCGGCTAGGAGTACGGTTGCGTCTACAACTTCTTGCCAAATTTCCGTACCTGGGGACTGTAACGCATTAGCGGACTTTTGTAGTAAAATGTCTCGTAAAATTCGCGCTTGTTGAACCGCAGCAATAATTAAAGTTTGTTGCAAATGTCCACTGCTAACCGATGCTTCGTACCATTTAGCGATCGCATCTCCAATACCTGCCACTAAGGTCCGTTGCGGTGCAGTCTGGATCAAATTATAATCCAAAATTAGCAAATCTGGACAGCGAGATAAAGCCACGTCATACAAAAACGCCCCCGTTGTTGAATATACATTAGAAAGGGCAGTCCACGCCGCACAGGTAGCCCCAGAAGTGGGAATTGTGATCACTGGTAATGTTAACTGGTGAGCGACTAATTTAGCGGTATCTAAGGCTTTACCACCACCAATACCGATAATGATATCAGCCTTATGTTCCTTGGCGGCTTTGCGTAAAGCTTTCAGACTAGTTTCACAACAATCAGCGCCATAGGAAGCCAAGATAGAATGTAATTGTTGAGATTGGAAAAGAGGTTTTAAATGCTCTTTGCTCAGATTAAGAGTATGATTTCCGGCTACAATTAACGGACGAGTTCCCAAATTAGCGACTTGAGCCGCAACGGTTGATAATATACCAGCGCCGCGAATTACTTTCCCTGGGGAAATAGAAAGGCTGAAAAATGAACTAGCAGCTTGAGTAGACAAAGTTTCGGTAGGATTTTGATTAGGCATGATCTTTATTTTGCCAAAAATATTGATATTTCTTAATCAGATTTTAAAAAAATAATCTTTATTGTATTGTATATAGCAAAAAAAATGTGCAAATAGAGAATATAGGAAAATATTTATTTCCCAATATAGCGGACTGCTGAAAGCTAAAAAATGCTATAGCTTCTAGAGACGTTTACCGAAACGTCTCTATATTCTTTTTTTAATTCTTTTTTTACGAAATGTCTAATCCTGACGCAGCGGGTTTTGGTAGTGAGGCAAATTTGTCTAAATAAATTTTGATTGTCATTTCCGGGTCTTCACGACTGACTAGAGTGCGGTTGACTTCACCCAGGTATAGGGGTACAGACAACCCGATTTCTGGGTGGATAATGGTGCGGGCGCGGACTGTTAATTGCTTATTTCCGCCACTACCTAAGCGACCATAGGAATACAGGTTACTAGCTGCTTGACGTAAGGTAGCTTCTAATTCTGTGGGAGTGATTTCCGGGAAGGTGGAAATTACCGTTTGGTTAGAACCGTTATCATAAACTAGGGTGTATTTAACAGCACCGGGAATGACTGTGCGACTCAAGGGAACAAGGGACAATGAAAATAACCCCCCTGTCAGTACCAGCATAAAGCCAGTTGCACCCACTAATCGAAAGCGAAAGCCCCATTTGAGTATAAAGGCTAAAATTGTCAAAACTGCAAATACTATTGTAGCAATACCTGACCATTGGGTGTATTGTAAAAAATTATCTGTACTAGGCATAGGGTTTTAATTACGAACTTTCTTATTTTACTAATTACAGTGATTTTCAGGTCAATGAACCACGGTTTATAGGAAATTGTTTCCTTCTAGGCGCGAAGGAAGAAGGTAATCAGGGTGTGGTGTAATTAAATAGATGAAATAGATGAATGCTGTTGTCAGTTTTAATTATCTCTGAATTTAAGTAGGTTAACGGAAAAAAACCAACATAAGTAACGAAAAGTAAAGTGGCCTAAAACCTGTAACCTGTAACCTGTTCCCTGTTCCCTGTTCCCTGTAACCTGTAACCTGTAACCTGTAACCTGTAACCTGTTCCCTGTAACCTGTAACCTGTTCCCTGTTTTCTGTAACCTGTTCCCTGTAACCTGTTCCCTGTAACCTGTAACCTGTTCCCTGTAACCTGTAACCTGTAACCTATAACCTGTAACCTATAACCTGTCACCTGTCACCTGTCACCTGTCACCTGTCACCTGTCACCTGTCACCTGTCACCTGTCACCTGTCACCTGTTCCCTTGTCATAACGACAATTTTTAACGCCAACCTACTTATGATGTGATTGATATTGGTACATAACTCCACACAATGCAGCTAGAAATATCCAAGCCAGGGTATTTAACCGAATATCAAAGATGGTGATATCAACGGTATTAAATAATATCCAGCTGATAAATGTAATTAAATAACTAAAAAAGATGAGGCGATTTTTTGGTTCTATGGTTTGGGAGTTCCATAAAAGTTGACTAGCTGTAATTAATATCCAAATTAGTAACCCACAAAATAATAAGGTGGTAATTAGACCTGTTTCCGCTGATAACATTAAAAAGAGGTTATGGGGATGATTTATATCAATTTGCATTTGGGTTTTATACAGTTCATTAAAACTGCGTAAACCTGAACCAGTTAAGGGGTGTTTTTGGGTTAAATTTAAGGCAAATTCCCATTGGGTTTTTCTCATTAATGCTATCGGTCTATCAGGAAACATATCATCATTTAACCGCGCCCAAATTCCATAGGGAACGAATTTACGGAAAAATTCTGCCATGGGTGAAGGTGCAAAAGCTGCTAATAAAAAACAACTGGTAATACTGACAACAGCACCAACAATTAATCGCCAACCTTGATATAAAGCATAAGCTAAACAGGTAAAAATAGCTATCAACCAGCCATTGCGAGAATTAGTTAAAATCAAGGCGATAAGGTTAGCAAATACTGTAATTGTTAAAAAGATAATCAGGGGATTTTTTTGTTTGAGTTTCTGATAGTTTTCTAGCCATAAACCTAAACCTAAAATGAAAATAGTTACTAAATATGCGGCTAAAGTATTAGCGTGCATAAAGTTAGAAGCCATGCGTCCTTGTGGTAATCCTCCCGGTGCAACTATCCAATCAAAAACAATCCATAAAACCTGAAATTTAAAGTTCCAATTCAGAAATAATTGCCCAAATCCTATGATTAAAATAGGTACAGAACCAAATACTATTATCCAGGATATTTGTCTTAATTGGGTAGGTGTTTGTATGAGGGAAGTTAGTCCTGCAAAAAAGAAAAAGAAGGGTAATAAGTTAAATAAACCTAAAAAAGCATCTAGTTTGTTTGGGGCAAATCCGGTGCTAATGAGTAGTAAAATACTCAAAATAGCAAATCCCTGGTGAATTGGATACTGGCGAATGATATGGTATTGTTTGCGCCAAGTTAGTAATGAAGCTACAGCTATGGAAATACCCCCTAAAAATGGACTCAGGGGGAAAGATATTAGTCCAAATTGCAGCCAATTCCAAGGGGTTTGTAAGCGGAAATTCGGATGATAAAAGGTTTTTTTTAAGCTATTTCCCAGCATTCTGTACGGGTAAGACGAATTTGGGCGAGGGTAAACACTGTAGGAATAATTCTGCCATAGTTTGTAGCGATCGCTTTCCAACCTAAATCAGCAAAAAACCAAGCCCACATCATTGGACCGACAAAAGCAAATACACTACGAACTGCACTATAACGGGCTGCGCTCATGGTCATACCCCGTCGAGACATTTGTAAAGCTACATGATTTTGAAACTGTTTAGTCGCTAGTCCTGTACCTGTAATTGCTGCTTCTTTAGCTACTTGATAGGTAGCAAAATGAACAGCAAATTCACGGGCGATAGTTTGTAGTACAAAGGGTTGAATTACAGAAGTTACAGCCAAGGCGCTACCACCTTTAAATATTAATCCTAAAGGATCATGTTGCAATGATAATGGTAATGGTTGTTTTAAGTTCGATTCTACTAACTGACGTTGCAAATTAATAGTTAGTTGCTGCTTTTCTGTTTTCGGTAGTTGTTTCCAAACCTTTCCTAACAAATGTAAAAATACTTCTGCTTCTAAATCAACTGTTGTTAAATTTTGATCATAGTGAATTTTCAGATATTTACAGACTTGAATCAGGGCTTGTCTGTAAGTTACTTTACTAGTCTTCCTCCGTAATACCGTGATCCCGTCGGCCGCTAAAAAACGAAAACGGTTCTCGATAGCGTCTAACCAAGCTTGACGGTCTTGGCTTTGTACTGTAATGGGTTCGGGGGTGTGAACATAATCTAAGGGGTTAAATTTGCGACTAAACAGAATTGCTGTCAAGTCCTGTAATTCTTCTTCGGTGGCTAATTCTAATACTGTCCTGAGTTCTTCCAATTTCCCGTCCTCTCTTCCGTACAACTTATCTGTCACCTATTCTACTACGTTATCAATGAAAATTCACCTCATCACAACTGGCTGTAGCCTCCACCACCAGGAGTTTCAATCACAAATATATCTCCAGGATTCATTTCTACCACGGCTTTGCTTGCTAATTTCTCCACAGTTCCATTATTTCTTTCTACATAATTTTTACCTACTATACCTGCTTCTCCACCACATAAACCAAATGGGGGAATAATGCGATGATTTGCTAAAATTCCTGCTGTCATATTTTCTAAAAATTGTAACCGCCGAATTACACCATTTCCACCGTGATATTGACCTTGACCACCACTATGTTGACGAATTGCAAAACTTTCTAAAATCACAGGAAAACGCCATTCTAAAACTTCGGGATCTGTTAATCTAGAATTAGTCATGTGAGTATGAACTGCGTCTGTTCCATCAAAATTTGCACCCGCACCAGAACCACCGCAGATAGTTTCATAATATTGATATTTCTCATTTCCAAAAGTGAAATTATTCATCGTTCCTTGGGAAGCTGCTAACACACCTAAAGCCCCATATAAAGTATCAGTAATTGCTTGGGAAGTTTCCACGTTTCCCCCAACTACCGCAGCCGGATAAGAGGGGTTTAACATACAACCTTGAGGAATAATAACTTCTAAGGGTTTCATACATCCTGCATTTAAAGGAATATCGTCATTTACTAAGGTGCGAAAAACATATAAAACTGCTGCTTTACATACTGCTGAAGGTGCATTAAAGTTATTATTTAATTGTGGTGAAGTACCAGTAAAGTCTATTTTGGCATTTCTGGAGTTTTTATCAATGGTAATTTCTACTTTAATCATACTTCCATCATCTAAAGCATAACTAAAACTACCGTCTTTTAAAACTTCAATGACTCGACGAACAGATTCCTCCCCATTGTCTTGGACAAAACCCATATAAGCTTGGACTGTTTCTAAACTATAGTGTGCTACCATTTTTAGAAGTTCTTGAACACCGATTTGATTCGCTGCAATTTGCGCTTTTAAATCGGCGATATTTTGAGAAATATTCCTAGCTGGGTAAGGTTCACTGCTGAGTAAATTAATTAATTCCTGTTCACAGAAAATCCCAGAATTAACTAGTTGAAAATTATCTAATAAAATTCCTTCTTCTGCTATATTTGTACTATAAGGTGGCATAGAACCAGGAGTTATTCCACCAATATCTGCATGATGTCCCCGGGAAGCAACATAAAAAATGGGAAAATTAGCATTGAGAAATACAGGGGTAATAACTGTAATATCTGGAAGGTGTGTTCCCCCATTGTAGGGATTATTAGCAGCAAAAACATCACCCGGTTTAATATTATTTTCATGAGTGGAAATCAAAGCTTGAACACTTTCACTCATAGAACCTAAATGGACAGGAATATGCGGCGCATTTGCTACCAATTGTCCATGATGATCGAAAATTGCACAGGAAAAATCAAGTCTTTCTTTAATATTGACAGAGGAACTGGTATTTTGTAATGTTATACCCATTTGTTCAGCGATCGCTCGAAACAAATTATTAAAAATTTCCAACATAACCGCGTCTTGGCGATTTTGGATTTTCGATTTTGGATTTTTGGTTAAAGATCGAGCATTTCCATTATGCTTTAATATCAAATTCTGAATATTAGTTAATTCCGCTTTCCAGTTAGGTTCAATAATATTTGTACCTGTCGCTTCTACAATAATTGCAGGACCTAAAATACAGTCCCCCGGTTGTAAATTCTCCCGACGATAAACTGGAGTATTCCACCATTTTCCAGCCGTAAACATTTGTACGGTTGTCTCTGCAACAGGTAAATTATCATTTATTCGAGAAATTACGGTGACAGTTTGGCGATGATGATGTAATACTAATTCTACCGTTACCGCCTCCACAATTAACCGCTTTTCCGGGACAATAAAGCCATAACGCTGACGGTGTAATTCTGCAAATTGATCCTCTATTGCTTGTAAATCAGCGAAATCTACCACTAAAGGCGCGTCTGTTCCTTCATATCTTAAATGCAGCTTTTTATACAGTAAAATCTCTACATTACCAGGATTTTGGCGGTTTAATTCTTTTTTTCCCGCTGCTGCTAATTCTGCGAATACTGCTCTTAAATCTGACAACAATTTTAATTCTAAAACCGCTTCAATAGCTTTGTCTTTTAAGACTCTAACATCTGCTAAACCCATCCCATAAGCAGATAAAACCCCAGAATAGGGATGAATCAATACCTGTTTCATCCCTAAAGCGTCAGCAATTAAACAAGCGTGTTGTCCACCGGCACCACCAAAACAGCATAAAGTATATTCGGATATATCATAACCACGTTGGAGCGAGATTTTCTTAATTGCATTAGCCATTTTATCAACAGCTATGGTCAGAAAACCTGTGGCTACTTCCTCCGCTGGGCGATGATCACCAATTTCTGCTCTTAATTCCGCAAATTTACCCTTGACAATTTCTACATCTAATGGTAAATTAGCTTCCCTGCCAAATACCTGGGGAAAAAAAGCGGGTTGCAACTTACCCACCATGACATTACAATCGGTGACTGTCAGCGGTCCACCTTTAGAGTAGGAAGCCGGTCCAGGATTTGCACCAGCGGATTCTGGTCCGACGCGATAGCGAGAACCATGGAAATGTAAAATTGAGCCACCACCCGCTGCAACTGTATGAATAGCCATCATTGGTGTGCGGAATCTCACCCCAGCTACCTCCGCTTCTAATGTGCGTTCATATTCACCATTGTAATGGGCAACATCCGTAGATGTACCACCCATATCAAAACTGATAATTTTATTAAATCCTGCTAGGATGCTAGTTTGCACCGCCCCGACAATTCCCCCCGCAGGACCTGATAAAATACTATCTTTACCTTGAAATGTTTCCGCGTCAGTTAAGCCACCGTGAGATTGCATAAACTGGAGGGTGACATTTTTTCCCAACTGACTGGCTACTTGATTGACATATCTTCGTAAAATCGGGGATAAATAAGCATCTACTACCGTTGTATCACCCCGACTAACTAACTTCATTAACGGGGTAACTTCATGAGATACTGAAACTTGAGTAAAGCCGATGTTTTTGGCGAGGTTAGCAACTTGTTTTTCATGGTTAGTGTAGCGATAACCGTGCATAAAAACAATTGCACAGGAACGAATGCCGTTATTGTAAGCTGTTTGTAGTTGTCGGTGAACACTATCTAAATTTAAGTTAATTAATACTTCACCTTGAGCATTGTAACGTTCTTCTACTTCAATCACCTGCTCATACAACATTTCTGGTAAAATAATTTGCCGAGCAAAAATGTCAGGACGGTTTTGATACCCAATTCTTAAAGCGTCTGCAAACCCCTTGGTGATAATTAAAACAGTTCTATCTCCCTTTTTTTCCAGGAGGGCATTTGTGGCTACTGTTGTTCCCATTTTAACAACTGCGATTTCTTGACTAGGAATAGCCGCGTGAGCAGAAATGCCTAAAATTTGCCTAATTCCCTCTATGGCGGCATCGGTGTACCGTTCGGGATTTTCGGATAATAGCTTATGAATTTGTAACTTACCATCTGGGCTTTTGGCGACAATATCAGTAAACGTACCACCCCTATCAATCCAAAATTCCCAAGTCATTGTAGATTACACCTCTGTCAATAGTTACAAACTTTAATCAAAACCCTAACTAGGTATTGGCAGGTTTAGCGATTCCGGTTCCAGGCTTCGCTATCATGAGTATATTCTATCTGATCAAAATATATCAATCTCAAGTGCAATCTGTGATATATGCTGATTTAAGGTTAGACTTTTAATATATGGGAAAAAAATACTTCTTTCCTTATCTATTGTAAAATTCACTTAACAAACAAAGATTGAGTTTAAATAAGTGCCATCAGATACAAAGGAGAAATAACAATGACAGAAAATACTCAAGAAAACAGTGGTAATACTGAACAAAGTTCTCAAGGAACAATGATAGTAGCTGGAATGCGTCCCATTACCACAGGGACTTTACAGGTAGTTGATACCTACAACTCCATGGGAATTCGTCCCATAGGTGCAAACACATTCCAAGTGGTTGATAGTATTAATTTGTCTGGTATTCGTCCCATTGCTTCCAGCGCTTTGGTAATTGCTCAAAACTATTCTATATTCGGAAATCGCCCAATAGCCCCAAATACTTTTGATGATTCCGAAATTTTGATGGGTTTTCTAGATTAGTACCAAAGTTAAGAATTGAGGAGTCAGAATGCTTGTATAAAGTATCCAATGTTTAGAGTGAGGCTATATTCGCCCAATACTAGAAAAACATCCTCTTAATTTTTCTGAGGTCGTTGCATAATTTCTACCGCCATTATGCAACACCGTGAATTTACCAATTTTATTGTGCTAATTTATAGCGGGCAGGATGCCCGCACCACAGACAGCTAACACACCATACCTCAAATATACTGCATTTAAGTATAATTTTATTGTGCTAATTTATAGCGGGCAGGATGCCCGCACCACAGACAGCTAACACACCATACCTCAAATATACTGCATTTAAGTATAATTTTAATTGGTATAATTATAGCGGGCAGGATGCCCGCACCACAAGATACTGATATTTTCAAAAATCAGACCTACTACACTAACTAATTAGCAACTAATTATCAGTCCTTGTGTGGTTAAATAAATATGATCCCAAAACTATAACTATAGTTGAATCATGAACAAAACTCCTGGACTAACAACCACATTCTTAGCTACCTGCACTATTTTACTAACAGCTTGCGGCGGCGGTAATACCGGGACTAACACTGCAACTAATACCTCCACCCCTACATCTAGTGCTATCCCCATTGGCATCGCCTTTGCCCAGACTAGCAACGTGGCCTTACTAGGTCAAGAGGGTATAGCAGGTGTAAAAATAGCCGAAAAGTATTTTAATGATCAAGGTGGGGTTAATGGTACACCCATTAAATTAGTAGTGCAAGATACTAGTGGAGATGAACCAGGGGCAATCAACGCTTTTCAAACATTAATCAACAAAGATAAAGTGGTGGGTATTATTGGTCCAACTTTATCCCAACAAGCTTTTAGTGCTGACCCGGTTGCAGAACGTGCTAAAGTTCCAGTAATTGCAGCATCAAATACGGCTAAAGGTATTCCCGAATTAGGTGATTATATTGCTCGTGTATCTGTACCTATTGCTAAAGTTGCTCCCAATGCAGTCAAAGCAGCACTCAAACAAAACCCCAATATTAAAAAAGTGGCTGTTTTTTATGCCCAAAATGACGCATTTAATAAATCAGAAACAGAAATATTTCAAAAAACAGTTAAAGACGCAAAACTAGAAATAGTTACAGTCCAAAAATTTCAAACTACTGATACCGATTTTCAAAGTCAAATTACTAATGCTATGAATTTAAAACCAGATTTAGTGATTATTTCTGGTTTGGCTGCTGATGGTGGTAACTTAGTAAGACAGTTGCGAGAACTCGGTTATAAAGGTTTAATTATTGGTGGCAATGGTTTAAACTCATCTAATATATTGACAGTATGTAAAGCACTTTGCGATGGTGTAATTATTGCTCAAGCCTACAGTCCAGATCATGCTAATAATATTAACCAAAAATTTCGGCAAAGTTATTTAGATCAATACAAGAAAGAACCACCCCAATTTAGCGCCCAAGCTTTTACCGCTCTACAAGTTTATGTAGAAGCACTCAAAGCTTTAGATAATCAGAGTAAGATTAATAAATTGCCATTACCACAATTAAGAACTGCACTGAATAAACAGATATTAGCAGGAAAGTATGATACACCTTTAGGGGAAATATCTTTCACACCTATCGGTGAAGTAGTACAAAAAGATTTATATGTAGCCCAAATCAAAATGGATAAAGATGGTAATAGTGGCAAATTCACATTTATTAAATAGTCGGAAATGGATTTCACAGTAATTTTACAACAGTTGTTAAATGGGTTATCTATTGGCAGCGTTTACGCTATTTTTGCTTTAGGATATACCCTAGTTTATTCGATTTTAGGCATTATTAATTTAGCCCATGGGGCAATTTTTACTTTAGGTGCTTATTTTACTTATGCACTCATGGGCGGGAATTTTGGCTTTAGTGGTTTGTTAGCTAATGCAGCTTTACCCGTAAAATTGCCTTTTACAATTGCTTTGATTTTAGGTAGTATCTTGGCTGGATTAATCGGAGTCATCATGGAACGTCTTGCCTTTAAACCATTGCGGCGTAAAGGTTCTGACCCATTATTAACAGTGGTTTCTAGCTTGGGTGTAGCCGTGGTAATTGTTAACTTAATTCAATATTTATTAGGTGCAGAAAGTTACACTTTTCCAGCGGATACGTTTGGGAATTTACCAGCAGCAATTAATTTTGGTAGCGCCCAACATCCAATTCCTATTCGCACTGTACAACTAATAATTTTTGTTGTTTCCTTGATAGTTGTTTCCATGATTACCTATTTTGTTAATTATACTAAATATGGTAAAGCTATGCAAGCGATCGCTGAAGATCAAATAACTGCCAGTTTGTTAGGAATTAATACCGATAAATTCATCATTATCACATTTTTTATCAGCAGTTTCTTAGCAGGTTTAGCAGGAACTTTAGTCGCTTCTAGTGTCAGCATAGCCGGTCCTTATTTTGGAATTGGTTTTGGTTTACGGGGTTTAGCTGTAATTGTTTTAGGAGGTTTAGGAAGTATTCCCGGTGCAGTTTTGGGAGGTTTAGTTATCGGGATAATTGAAGCATTAGTTCCCGGAGAATATTCTGGTTATAAAGATGCTGTTGCTTTTGGCATATTGTTTATGATGTTATTAGTTAGACCCCAAGGTTTATTAGGTAAGAAGTTTATTCAAAAGGTGTAGAATTAAAACATCCTCTAAGGAAATACAGAAATTAGAGTAATTTAGCTATCAGGAATCTTTGTTATGAAAGTGAACGGAAAAAAACCGACATAAGTAACGAAAAGTAAAGTTGCCCAAAACCTGTTCCCAGTTAAGAGTTCCCTGTTCCCTTGTCATAACGACAATTTTTAACGCCAACCTACTTATGAAAGAAGTAACTGCTAATTATGATGAATCTTGGAAAGAAGCATTAACGGAGTATTTTGAAAGCTTCTTAACCTTCTTTTTTCCCGAAGTCCATCAATTAATTGATTGGACACAAACGCCTCAGTCCCTTGATAAAGAACTACAGGAGATTACGGCTTCATCAGAAACAGAAAAACGTATTGCTGACCAACTTTATCAAGTTTGGTTACTGGATAAACGAGAAGTTTGGATATTAATTCATGTTGAAATTCAAAGTCAATATGAAGTATATTTTGGTGAACGGATGTATATTTATAATTACCGTTCCTTTGATTTATATCACAAACCTGTAATTAGTCTCGCCGTTCTAGGTGATGAAAGGCATAATTGGCGACCTAGTGCTTATGGTTATTCCCTTGGAGGGTGTGAAGTTAGTCTGAAATTTCCCATTGCTAAACTACTGGACTATGAATCTCGCTGGCAGGAATTAGAAGCTAGTGATAATCCATTTGCTATCATAGTAATGGCACATTTGAAAACTAAAGCAACCACTGGTAATTTATCAGAACGGGAGCAATGGAAATGGACATTAATTCGCGGACTTTATGATAGAGGCTTAACAAAAGAACAAATTGTTAAACTCTTTAAAATCATTGACAAAATGATGACTTTACCTGGGCAATTACAGCAAAAGTTACTAAATCAACTTAACAGTTTAGAGGAGGAAAGAAAAATGCCTTTTATCAGTCCTACAGAAGAAATGGCAATAGAACGCGGTAAAGAGATTGGTAAGGAAATTGGTGCGTTACAAAATGCTCGTGATTACATCAAAACTGTTTTGCAAACTCGATTTGGTGAGGTTTCTTTAGAGATTATAGTATCTCTATCTCAGATTTCTAATTTATCTATTTTAGATGAAATGTTGAAATTGGCTGTAACAGTTAATTCTGTGGATGATTTTAAACAGACTTTGGAATTGACAATATCTAAATAATTAATTGCGAAGAGAATTTGCTAAAACAAATTAAGTTTTTTAACCCACCTTTTGCTTAATTGTAAATTCGGTGGGTTTTGTCTGTATAATCAATGATATCAATAATTATGCAAACTTCAATGAGGTTAATCGAATATAGCATATAATCATTTTACGAATATTCTCGTGAACAAAGAAACTACTTACCATTATTTCCTAGAGGAGAAGGAGAATTTAATACTATTCCAAAACGCATTTTAAAAATAAATATTGAAAATTAATTACACTACTGAATTGGGTAAAAACTTTGAGATTTTAGCTACAGTGTAATTAATATGATGAGCAATATATTTGAAAACTATTACTTTTCAGAAAATAAAATCGAAATGTGGGAGATTTACATGAAAATGCCTCTTTCATTTACCTACAATTTCCCACAGGTTTCTATTCACGCTTCTATTTTAAGACTAGGGGATACTTGGATTTTTGGTAATGGTTTTAATGGGGTATTTACTGGGGAATAACGACAATAACAAATAACTACTGATTCAAAAGTACCCAGAGGTAAATCTGGTACATATTCTTCTACCTTGGAAACCTCCCAATCACCAATTCTATAATGTGTACTTGCACCTGGAAATTCAGAATCTACATATTCTTCAATTTGACTAAATTCCTTGAGTCTATAACCTGGTTCGGGAATAGGTTTTTTAGAACCATCATAATGTTCAGCTAGGATATTAGTACAAGCTCCAGTATGAGATAGTAACATTTTTTTCCAGTTTTTTAACTGTCCTTTATCTGCTTTAAAAATAATATATTTACTCATTTTGATTCCTCATGATCATTAGGAAATTCTGTTTCACCTTCAAACACACAATCAACTTTGAGAATTTTATTATTAGTAGGTTCTACTTTCAATAATTCCCATCCGTATTTATCAGCCATTTCTTGACATTTATCTCTGTCTGTAGCTGCGTGTCTGGAAATTTTTTCTTCCTCTGTCATGGTGATTCTACTTGTTGAGATTTTTTATTTTGGGCGATCGCTCTCTTGACAATCACCTTAGCTAATTGAGGAACACTGAGAAACTCTCTAGCAGCCCAATCTTCTAAGTATTTATATTCATCTTCTTCTATGCGAATTGTCATTTGCGGTTTTTTGGAAGGCATATCTAACCCATGATTCACTACTCCTAAATTATCGTTCTTATTAGTCAATCAGACTAATAATGAATTAAAGTATTTACAAGTGATGCACTTGTAACTATAATATTAACAAGTAATCTATTTGTCAACTATATTAAAACCTGACATTATAGCTAAATTAATATAATTATTACCTGACATTATCAAAGAAACATCATGACTACCAACATCCTGGATAACATTTATCTGCGGACATTAGGAGAACTCCTCCAACAAGCGCGTAAAAAATGCAACATGACTCAAGCGGATGCAGCCAAAATTATTGACGCTGCACGCACCACCATGATCGCTATTGAAAAAGGAGAACGTCGCATCAAAGTGTTAATCATTTATTATTAAATAATGTACTCAATGCAATTAGAATTAAAGCACATTATCAACCTCCAAAAAATCATCCTTTGCGAAATTGGTGGATAAATGCTTCTTAATACAGCATATTGTCAGTCAATGAGGTACAAGATTGATGTATACTAACTATAAAATGCAAAATGTTTCCCACACCAAAATATGGCTGAATTTTTTTCTACTTACGGCTCTTTAATTGTCTCAATGGTCTTAGGTTCACTGCTGGGACTATCACTTTACCTGCCATTAATGACCGGACAATTATCTTTAGCTAGTCCGGGATTTTATGCTATAGGTGGATATATTGCCGCCATTTTTTCTACTAAAGTTTTTATATCTAATATCTCTAATAGTGATTTACTCCCAATTCATATCTTATTATTTGAGATGTTAATTGCTGGAATTATTTCCGGTTTATTAGGTGTAGCCGTGGGAGTTCCCGCTTTAAGATTGCGAGGAATTTATTTAGCAATTGCTACCATTGCTTTTGTGGAAGTTTTGCGGGTGATATCTTTAAATTTAGAGATCACAGGTGGTGCAGTTGGTATTTTTGGTATTCCCCAACCTTTCCAAACACCAATAGAATATTTATGGATTGCTTTACCTTTATTAATTATCAGTATGGTGGTGATTTATCGTCTAGAACGTATTCGTATTGGCCGAGCTTTTATTGCTATCCGTGAAGATGAATTAGCAGCGGGAGCAATGGGAATTAACCCCACCTATTATAAAGTTTTAGCCTTTACCTTGGGTTCAATTTTAGCCGGGGTAGTTGGCGCAATTAGCGCCCATTTTCTGAATACTTGGAATGCCCGTCAAGGTACTTTTGATGCTAGTATTATTTACTTGACTTATGTGTTAATTGGTGGTTCTAGAAGTTTTTTAGGCGCAGTATTAGGAGGAATGGTATTTACAGCTTTACCAGAAGTATTAAGAAATCTCGCTGATACAGGTGGTTTACCTGATTGGTTTGCCCATTTTTTACGAGATGGCAGATTAATTATTTTTGGTTTGTTAATTGTCATTGGTACAATATTTTTTCCCCAAGGTTTAGTCACTCCTGATATTTTTAAGCAGCTAAAGCTAAGAATCTGTCAATTTTCAATTACCGCTAAAAGAGGGAAGGGGAAAAAGGGAAATCCTTAACATTGAAAAAGTATTTTCTCAAACAAACTTGACAATTTCACCTTTTTTGAACTTAAATCACATAAATCATAGTTAAGATGATGTTAACAGCAAAAGAATTAACCCGTCGTTTTGGTGGTGTAGTCGCAGTCAATAATCTATCTTTTTCTGTTAATCAGGGAGAGATTTTTGGCTTCATTGGACCTAACGGCGCTGGTAAAACTACACTATTTAATTTAATTACTGGTTTAATTCCTCCTTCTAGTGGTGAATTAATTTATCAAGGTCGAGTAATTTCTCAATTACCACCTCATCAAATTGCGGGTTTAGGAATTGCGAGAACATTTCAAAATATTCGCTTATTTGGGGAATTATCGGTATTAGATAATGTAATTATTGCCAGACATTTACACACTCACAGCAATATTATTACAGGAGTGTTAGGTTTACCATTAGCAGTCAAGGAGGAGGAAAACAGTAGACAAAAAGCCTTAGAATTATTAACATTAATTGGTTTAGATAATCGCACCGAAGAAAAAGCTAAAAATTTAGCCTATGGTGATCAACGTCGTCTAGAAATTGCCCGGGCTTTAGCTTTAGAACCGCAAATTTTACTTTTAGATGAACCTGCGGCCGGAATGAACCTTAACGAAAAACAGCAATTGAGTGAATTTATTCGAGATTTGCGCGATCGCTTTCATTTCACTATTATTATAATTGAACATCATGTACCATTAGTTATGGGATTGTGTGATCGGATTGCAGTTTTAGATTTTGGACAGTTAATAGCTTTGGATAAACCATCTCTGATTAGAAACAATCCAAAGGTAATTGCAGCTTATTTAGGGAATGAATGATAATGAACACAGATCAACATCAATTAACCAGGGAAATCATCTTAGATCTACAAGAAATCAATGTCAGTTATGGTGGTATTCAAGCCTTAAAAAAAGTTAATTTAACTATTAAAAAAGGTGAAGTAGTCACCCTAGTTGGTGCAAATGGTGCTGGTAAAACTACCACATTAAAAGCAATTTCTAAAATGCTAAATCCCCAAAGTGGAAATATTATTTATCAAGGACGAAATATCAATCGTCGTCAAGGACATGAAATGTTAAAACTTGGTTTAGCCCATTGTCCAGAAGGGCGGAGAATTTTAGCCAAACAAACGGTTTTTGATAACTTAATGTTGGGGGCTTATGTGCGTGGAGATAAAAACATTAAAACAGATATTTCTCAGCAATTTGATCTATTTCCTCGGTTAGCACAAAGACGCAATCAATTAGCAGGAACTCTCAGCGGTGGAGAACAACAAATGTTAGCTATTGCACGGGCTTTAATGAGTAGACCAAAACTCTTACTTTTAGATGAACCCAGTTTAGGTTTAGCCCCTGGGATTGTTAAAGAAATTTTTACAATTATTCAGAATTTACGAACAACAGGAGTTACGATTTTATTAGTTGAACAAAATGCTAATTTAGCTTTGAAAATTGCAGACCGAGGCTATGTATTAGAAGCAGGTTCTATGATTTTAACAGGTGCAGCCTCAGATTTAATTAAAGATGAAAAAGTTAAACAGGCTTATTTAGGGTAGGGAATAGATAAGATCATAGGAAAGTTGAAAAAAGAGTAGTTTAATCATGGACAATTCCCCAATTAGATCAAAATCTTTAAACTTTCAAGAAGATTATCCATGTCCAGTATGTCGTATTGGTAAAATTTCGCAAATGCCAATGATGGAGGCTATGTGCTGTGATTTTTGCCACGAAATTCTTACGGTCAATTTGGAACTACAGCAAGTGAAAATGCCTTCTAGAGAACCACCATTAGTTTGGCATTGGAATGGATTTAAGTGGAATCAAGCTCAATTATTAGGTGTGGAATTAGGTTGGGGTTATAGTTTAGCTGCCATTGCTTTTGTCATTTTACCTACAACTTTGATAGGTATTACGGTATATTGTTTTCCTCCTGCGGCTGATGATTTTTTCACCTGGATTCCATTGATTTGGACAGTATTAACTTTTTTGTCGCACTTAGCAATTATTGTTTGGATTGTGATTGAGGTCTACCGCGTCCCCGTTGTAGCATATTTGCAAGCCATTGGTCGCTGGCGAAATGGATTGATCAGATAAGACTTTGTTTTTAAATGTTGTAGTTCATTGATTTTAAATACACTGGATCAAATTTTCGAGGATTCTCAAAAATTCTCACATTTCCCTGTTGACTCCTAAAGTCCGCAAAAATACTTTTTTTCCCAACCCTAAATAAGTTCAGGGCATTGCTGACGCTTCCTGGTACAATTTCCGCCAGTGGGTTGAATAGTTTGTTCAATTCCATGCCGATAGCAGCAGCAATCAATCGTTATACTGAACAAATGACTGCATAACCCATCATTTGTTCAATTATTATCTTCATCTTCACTAATATATCATGACGAGCGAATTGGAGCGGTACTACAGAATCTTGGAATTAGAGCCGGGGGCCACACTGGAAGAAATAAATCAGGCTTATAAAGATTTAGTGTTTGTTTGGCACCCAGACCGCCTCCCAAAAGACAATCTGCGTTTACAGCACAAAGCTCAGGAAAAGCTGAAATCATTGAATATGGCGCGGGATAAATTGCGCTCTTTAGGAGATAAACAGCCGCTTTCCCCTAATTCTCAACCAGATAAACCATCCAAAACTTACTCTTACTCACCAAAAACAACCTATCAACAACCACAGCCAAATTCAGATTTGAGTGGTAAAGATTTTAGTCGCGCTAACTTGAGTAATCGGGACTTATCAGGAAGAAACTTGAGTTATGCTAATTTAAGCAGGTCTAATCTCAGTGATACTTTTATGCACAAAGTGATTTTGAGAGGTGCGAATTTGTCAGAAGCCAATTTATTTAGAGCTAACTTACTTTTAGCAGATTTAAGAGAGGCAAATTTACGCTCGGCAAATTTGGTTGGTGCGGATTTCAGCGGGGCTGATTTGCGGGGCGCTGATTTGACAGGGGCAAGAATTCGTTCTGGCGATCGCTTGCTGGTAAAATTAATTGGTGCTAACTTAGCCGGAGCGATCATGCCAGATGGTACAATTCATACCTAAAATCAAATCTAGTCGCTAAAAAGCAAAAAACCAAGTCAACCTACCGTTATAGATATGAATAGGCAGAAATAAAAAGTTAACCTAATAGCCATTAGTTAAAAACTTGCATATTCCTGTACTATTTGATTATTAACTGGTAATTCTTAAAAATAGTTGAATTTATTTTAGTTCTATTAAACATCATGAATATTGCAATCATCGGTTGTGGTTACGTAGGTTATGCAGTTGGCAAATATTGGCAGTCAAACAGTAATTTTCTGCTGACTGTCACCACAACTAGCCCAGAACGTATACCAGTTTTAGAAACAATTGCACCCAAAGTTATTGTCACTCCAGGTAACGATTTAGTAGGGTTAAAAGCCGTATTAAAAAATCAGAATGTTGTCTTATTAAGTGTAGGGGCAAAAAACGCCGATTCCTATGAAGAAACCTATGTAGAAACTGCTAAAAATCTAGTTTCTCTACTTCCCAAATTTCCTAATGTTCGTCAAGTAATATATACAGGTAGTTATTCAATTTATGGAGATAGAAATGGCGTATGGGTAGACGAAGAAAGTCCACCAGCACCAGCTAATCGCAATTCTCAACTGCTACGAAAAACAGAAGACATATTATTATCAGCAAATAATGAAAATACCCGCGTGTGTATTTTACGTTTAGGCGGTATTTATGGACCCGGTAGAGAATTGGTAAAAATATTTGCTAGAGCCGCAGGAACAACCCGCGCTGGTAATGGCGAAGATATCACCAATTGGATTCACCTTGATGATATAGTTGGTACTATAGAATTTGCCCGTGAACATCGCTTAGAAGGTATTTATAATCTTGTTGATGATAGTCATCTCACGAATAAAGAATTACTTGATAATCTGATGACAAAAAATAATTTACCTAATGTTATTTGGGATGCAAATAATAAAAATATCCGCCCCTATAATGCCTGGGTATCCAATCAAAAACTTAAAGATGCTGGTTATCAATTTATTCATCCCCGCATCATTTTTTAGCAATTCTTAAAACTCCCCCTATAAAAACTTAAAATTATGTCCTTATCTAAATCTAAAACAGCATCTCCTACCCAATATTATCTGTGGCAAAATTACCGCTGTGCTTACGAAATTCATCAACCGCTCAATTCTCCAGCAACGGGTATTCCTTTACTGTTAATTCATCCCATAGGAGTAGGATTATCACGGCAATTTTGGCAGCGATTCTGCCGAGAATGGTATGATAAAAATCACCAAAATCCTATTTACAATCCCGATTTACTGGGTTGTGGTGAAAGTGATATGCCACCTCTAGCACACAAACCAATTAACTGGGCAAAACAGTTACAATACTTCTTGCAAACTGTGGTCAAAAAACCTGTTATTATCGTAGTGCAAGGGGCTTTATTACCAGTTGCTATTGAATTAGTCAAACTGGAAAAAGAATTAATTGCTGGGTTAGTATTTTCTGATCCTACATCTTGGCCAGTAATTACTAAAAACGCCCCTAAATGGCAACAAAATCTACTTTGGAGCATTTTTACATCCCCCATAGGTAATGCTTTTTTCCGCTATGCTCGCACCCGTAAGTTTTTGTATTCTTTCTCGGTGGAAAAATTGTTTGCTGCTAGTGAAAATGTTGATGATGAATGGTTAAATATGCTGGAAGCAGATGCTAAAAATATTAATGGACGTTATGCAGTATTTGCTTTTTTAGCCAGGTTTTGGCAAAGAGACTACAGTAGTGATATTGCTGCAATTCCCTATCCTACATTGTTAGTTATGGGACAAAACTCCCTGGGTATTAGTAAAGAAAGCAAACAAGAAAGTCCAGATCAAAGATTAGCGCATTATCTCAATTGTGTATCTCAAAGTCAGGGAATAAAAATAACTGGTAAAAATGTTATGCCCTATGAATCTACTCAGGCATTTGTTGAGGGAGTGTCTCCGTTTATAATCAAACTCACAGAATCTAATTTTGAGAATCATTAACCGCAGATTAACGCAGATAAAAACTGATAAAAACTGATAAATTACAGCAGTTTCCCATCTGATTATGATTTTTGCACACTAGGAGTTAAGCTGATGATATCATCAATATTCCGTTTCATAGTTTTGCAAATTGCGTCTAAAGGTAAGTCATTTTCATCATAACCAAAGGGGTTTTCAATTTCTAAACCAATGGCTTCAATACCGAATAAGGTAAAACTGACTAAAGCAGAAATTAACCCAGTCCACCAACCCAAACTCTCTACTATTTGAAATGGCAAAAGGAAGCAGTATAAAAACAATAATTGTTTAAGGTGAATAGCATAAGCAAGGGGCATGGGTGTTTTTAAAATTCGTTCACACGCACCTAAATTATCTACCAAAATATTCAACAATTCTTGCAAAGAAGCCATTTGATAACTATTGAGACAATTACGATTATACTGCTGTTGTAAATAATCACTAATCCAAAAAGCAATTTCTAAAGGAGGATTATTAATAATCTTTAATTTGATATATTTAGATTCGGGTATTAATGCTTCTAAATCACTATTGATAGGTTCACTTCGTAAATGCAATTTTGTCGCTATTCCAAAAGCTACCAGTAAATTTAAAGCATCAATTTTATTATCTTTATCTTCCGGTCGTTTTTCATCAATACATACCCAGATTTGTCGGGCTAAATTGCGGATAGTATTAACCATTGAACCCCAGCATTTTCTCCCTTCCCAAAAACGTTCATAAGCTGTATTTGTCCGAAATACTAATAATAAACCTAAGACTATACTAGGAATAACACTAGCTAAAATGGGTTGAGAAACCGGGACTTTACTATAATAAAGTACAGAAACTAATACTCCAAAAGCCCCAGTTAAAATCACCCGTTGATAAATAGCAGTAATTACTGAACCTTTGATTTGGAAAGCAGTTTTAAACCATTGCGGTTTTTGAATTACCATAAAATCCTTCTGGAGATGCAATCTTGAAATATAATATATAGGCAATCTTGAAAACTGCCAATACCTAATTAGTGTTTTTTTGTAATTTATATCTATTGATAGAGGTTTAATCTATCATGGCTTGGGAATTTTCGATTATAGCGGTCGTAAATTTATTCATATTCTCCTGAGAAGCCCACACAGTCAGTGACGAATTTATTAACTATTATCCAAAAATACCGAACTTTTAACGTTTAAAGAATTAAGTAACTTTTGCCTTTTATTTGAGGATATTGACAGTTTTTTTCTGGTATTAATAACCGCCAACTTTTACCTTCTTTCTGAATTTGCAGATAAACCTCAAAGGGTTTTTGCACTTGTTTAAAACTGCGTTTTGGCAATTTCACAGTCAGGTCATAATTTCCCTGTACCCGGTAAGCTGGTAAGTTTCCAATGGTCAACGGTTGTTGTTGAGTAATAGATATCCGCTGAATATCAAATTTTTGCAAGTTTAAATCTAGCTGTTGGTTAAGTTGCTGTTGGGTTTGTTCTAGCTGGAATGCGATCGCTTTTTGCACTAATTCTGGTGTTGGTAATAAGGCAATACTAGTACAACCTGTCAGGAAAATTATTAAAATAGCTGTAAAAATTAACTTAATCATATTTAATGATATGTAATTTATTTTTAATGTATTTGAATATGTCCTTATTAACCACCATTCACCGGCGGAATTAAAACCACTTCGTCACCATTTTGAAGAATGGTATCTGCTTCCACAAATTGTAAATTAACACCAAAGCGAGTTATTTGACTCCACTGCGTCAGTTCTGGATGTTCAGTAATTAAGCGATCGCATACCGACTTAACTATTGTACCATCAGGAAAATCCCAGATCAATTCAGAGACTCCATAGGCTTCTTGATAAGCAGCAAATAACTTAACGGTGATAGTAATCACAGATTTAGACATATAATTTTTCCATGGCCATTACCTAAACTCCCAAACGCTGAAAATCCTGCTGAACTTCAGACCATAAAGCTTTATTGTCTGGGTCGGTTTTTAAGGCTTTTTTCAGATAAATTCTGGCCTTTGGGAATTGTTTTTCTGTAATTAACGCTTGTCCCCAGATTTGATAAGCGATCGCTAACCATTGACGCACTTCTACATCTGCTGGTAAACGTGCCAGTAAAGCTTCCGCTAAAGCGATCGCTTGGGGAAAACGTCTTGCTTGTAAAAACCGCTGTAATTGTTCATACGTCTTCCATTTTAACCGTTGTTCGATATCCTGCAAATTTGCTGGGTGAGATGTAACTTTGATATTTGCTGTTGTTACCTGCGTTTTCACTTCTGAAAAACCAGAAACCTGAGTTTTCAGGTCATGAGACTGTGGCTTAATTTCCTCTGGTGATAAGATCATTTGCAGGAACTTATAAGCCTCATTCACCGCAATAAATTTATCTTTTGCTTTGAGATCATCTGGATTAATATCAGGATGATATTGCTGTACCAATCGGCGATAGGACGCTTTCACATCCGCAAAAGAAGCTCCCGACTTTAAACCCAATAAACGATAGCAATCTTGAAGATCCATGTTGGCTTAACTCCAATTCAAAATTCAAAATTCAAAATTCAAATGAACTTTACATCTTGAATTTTGAATTATTTCCTACTATCTAAATACGTTCTTCAATCACCCGATCAATTAAACCATATTCCTGAGCTTCTTGAGCAGACATAAAAAAGTCACGATTCATATCTTTCTCAATTTTCTCTAAAGTTTGACCAGTCTTATCAACATAAATTTGATTTAATTGGTGACGTAGCCGTAAAATCTCCCTAGCTTCGATTTCGATATCAGAAGCTTGTCCACGAGTACCACCGGAAGGTTGATGAATCATAATCCGGGAGTGAGGTAAAGCCATGCGTTTACCTTTAGTTCCCGCAGCCAAAAGAAAAGACCCCATGGACGCAGCCAAACCGACACAAATTGTCACCACCTCAGATTTGATGTGCTGCATTGTGTCGTAAATCGCCAAACCTGCCGTTACAGAACCACCGGGAGAATTGATATACAAATAAATTGGCTTACTCTGATCCTCGGAATCTAAATAAAGTAAGTAAGCGACAATGGCATTAGCAATACCATCATCTACTTCCTCTGTCAAGAAAATAATCCGCTCCCGAAATAGACGATCTTCGAGATCGATCCATTGTTCGTAGCTGCTACCAGGGAGACGATAAGGAACTTTGGGAATACCAATAGGCATAGGACAATTTTAGTAGAGACTATGAAGATAGAACTGTAGATTTTCCGTAATTGTCAATTGAGATCAAACTGGAAGAGATTTTGCTAAATTCTTGGTACTTTCCAGCACCCGATCAATTATTCCGTATTCCTGTGCTTCCTGGGGAGTCATATAGAAAATACGTTCACTATCTTTCGAGATTTTTTCGGCTGTTTGTCCCGTATTTTGGCAAAAAATATCAATAATCACCGATTTTTTCAGCAAAACTTCTTCAGCGTTAACTTGAATATCGGTTGCTTGACCGCGAGTAGCCACACTAAACTGAGTCAGGGCGATATTCGCATGAGGTAAACTAAATCTTTTGCCTTTCCTTCCCGATGATAAAATTAAGGCGGCCATACCCACGGCTTGACCTAAGCAGATAGTGACAATTTCTGACTTAATGTACTGTATTGTGTCGTAGATTGCCAAACAGGCCTTAATTGACATCATACCAGCGGTTTCATCCATACCAGCTAGGACAGGATCACCGAGAGAATTGATATAAAGGTAGATGGGTTTAGTTTGATCCTCTGACTCCAGATACAGTATTGAGGAAACGAGGGAATTGGCCACATTGGTAGTAAGTGGCTGGTTCAAGAAAAGAATGCGTTCCTGAGCCATGCGTTGACCAATACTAACCCATTGCCACTGATTACTACCAGGAATGTTATAAGGTACTCGAAGTGCTGAATCAACAGGCATCATGGATAATTAGAAGAAATAAGGGATGATTGTAAATAAGTTAAGCAATTACTGGTAAAGGTTTGGGTAGATCCTTCATGCTTTCTAAAACACGGTCAATTAATCCGTATTCTTTAGCTTGTTGGGGAGTTAAATAAAACATTCGCTCAGTATCCTTGGCAATTTTTTCGGGGGGCTGTCCAGTATTTTTCGAGAAAATATCCAGGATAGCTGTTTTGTTTGCTAACACTTCCTTAGCGTAAATTTGAATATCTGTTGCTTGACCCCTTGTGCCACTGCGAGGTTGATTGAGGACAATAGTGGCATGAGGTAAACTAGCTCTATGGCCTTTAGTTCCGGCTGATAGAATCAGCGCTGCTGTTCCCAAAGCTTGACCAATGCAAATTGTATGTACAGGGGTCTTGATATAATTAATGGTATCACAAATGGCAAAGGCTTCCGTCTCATAACCAATGGCATCACCTGTGTACCAAGATGTACCCGTAGAATTGATGTAAAAGAAGATCGGCTTGTCTGGGTTGTCAAATTTCAGATAGAGTAACTGAGCAATAATCAGCTTTGTTACATCAACACCCATTTGACGCTTGTATTCGTCTGCTGAAACTAAAGGCATTCCCAGATAGACAATTCGCTCTTTTAACAGTAGAGAAGGCAAATCTGGCGGCGGTGTGCGGAAGGAACTGTCGCCGTAGTAAGAAGCTTGAACTGCCTTGATGGGGGAATTTTCCATAATTAACTGATAGTCTGAGATGATGCCGTTAATGTCTTACATCCTAGCGCGACGCTTACCTGATTTTGGGTGCGGATTTCTCGCTGATGATGAATAAGTCTATATTTTAGGATATTACATTCTAACTCAAGTTGGTTCAAAAAATACAGTCTATTTTAGATAATTCAGGAGTCATAAGACTTACGTACAAGTCACGAAAGGATAAACCACGAAGGAATCTTCAGGAAACGAAGGCAAGAGAGTTGCCAGCAGGTAAAAACTCAGATCCCCGACTTCTTAAAGAGGTCGGGAATCTATAAAAAGTTGATACTAATTTATCAATTTCTGCCAACTCATTGACCCAACAATACCATCAGCAGTTAAACCGTTTTGCTGTTGAAATTTCTTGATTGCTGCTTCTGTTTTTGGACCATAAATACCATCAGGATCAGCACCTACACGGTATTGCAAATATTTAATAATCACACCACTGGCATGAGTTCCTTGAATCACCCGTTTAGCTAATATTTGATTAATAGCATCCCAGGTGGTATTACCCGCTATTCCCGTTGGTAAAACTCCCACAATTCTCTGGAATTTTTCTATTGCCGAAGATGTCGCCGGTCCCATGCTATTATCTTCTGTTAAGGGGCGATTATTTTTATCTGTAATTTTCAGACGATTTAAACTCTGTTGTAGTCTCAGAATGCTCTTATCTTTATTCTGTTCTTCATCTATCACAGAATTTGCAGGAGCATTAGGAACAGGATTTACAGGTACATTAGGAACAGGATTTGCAGGAGTATTTGCTGCTTTACCTGTTAACCCAGCAACTATGGCGTTGGCCATTGCTTCACCATCATATATTTGCATATCTTTGGCAGAATCAATGAAGCAACCCTCTATAAGAATTCCCGGCATATTTGTTCTTCTAAGAACATACAAGTGAGAACCACTTTTAACACCACGATTAAAAAAGCCTAATTTGACAATTTCATCTAATACTTTTTGGGCAACTTTTCTGCCACCGTCGCTAATCGCAAATACTTCAGTCCCATTGGCTTGACCATTAAAGGCATTAAAATGAATAGATACAAAAAAATCTACTCGGTTATTATTGGCTTTATCACAGCGGCTACCTAAAGAACGATTTACTGTACTGGCGCTATTGGGTTTACAGGGAATGACTGTATGTCCTAAACTTTCTAATTTATCTATAACCTTATTGCCTACCTCCATTGTTAACCTATCTTCCGATCTTATGCCGCTTGCACCACTATCGGGTGGGCAGTTGTGACCAATGTCAATGCCGTATTTCATTTGTATCTCCTTGGGTAACTTTACTGGTATTTCAATGATCCACTACTTGTTAATGTATTTCCAAAAAGGATAGATATGATTTTAATCTGCTATATAAAACCTAGACAAGTCTAAAGATTTATTTCTTACTTCAATGGGAGCATGGGAGCGGTTATCCCTCAGTAAGCTTTCACGCTTTAGCCAAACGCGATAAATTAATTGCTTTAGGTAGAGATTCCGTTTCAAACCCCCATTAATCCCCAAAAATGTTTAAGATTAAGGTAAAGAAATATTTCGTAGCCAAAGCATGATGAAACGCATTGTCTTAATTGCTGGATTTGAATCCTTTAACGCGGACTTATACCGAACAGCGGCTAGTTTAGCTAGTTCTCGCTGTCCAGATTTGGATATTCGAGTTTTCAGCGATCGCAATATTACCACAAACAGCACCGAAGTAGAAACAGCACTTAAAAATGCAGATGTCTTCTTTGGTAGTTTAATCTTTGATTATGACCAAGTTATGTGGTTGCGGGAGCGTATCGTTAATATTCCCATTCGTCTCATTTTCGAGTCAGCACTAGAATTAATTAGTTTAACGAAAATCGGTGCATTTGCTATCGGTGACAAACCCGCAGGAATGCCTAAACCGATTAAATTCATTCTTGATAAATTCACTAATGGTAAAGAAGAAGACAAACTTGCCGGTTATATCAGTTTCCTGAAAATCGGACCTAAGTTATTAAAATTTATCCCAGTCCAAAAAGTCCAAGACCTACGCAACTGGTTAATTATCTATGGTTATTGGAACGCCGGCGGTTCAGAAAATGTCGCTTCCTTATTTTGGACAATTGCAGAAAAATACTTAGATTTAAAAGTTGGAGATATACCACCACCCACGGAAACTCCCAACATGGGCTTATTACATCCCGACTATCCAGGTTTTTTTACCTCACCCCGTGAGTATTTACAATGGTATCTTGTAGGGCGAGTGTCTCACCTGCCTAAGAAAGGCGGGCAAGATGTCCACCCCACAAAGCCAGTTATTGGTATTCTACTTTACAGAAAGCACGTAATCACCAAACTGCCCTATATTCCCCAACTGATACGGCATTTTGAAAAAACAGGGTTAATCCCCCTACCCATCTTTATCAACGGTGTAGAAGGTCACGTAGCCGTCAGAGATTGGATGACCAGCGACTACGAAACCCAACAGCGTCAACAAGGTAATCTGGAAACGCCTTCACTTTCCTCAGAAGCGGTAAAAATTAATGCCATAGTTTCTACCATCGGTTTTCCCCTGGTTGGTGGTCCTGCGGGTTCTATGGAAGCGGGAAGACAGGTGGAAGTAGCTAAACGCATTCTCTCAGCCAAAAATGTCCCTTATATCGTCGCAGCACCGTTATTAATTCAAGATATTTATTCTTGGACACGCCAAGGTGTGGGCGGTTTGCAAAGCGTTGTCTTATATGCCTTACCAGAATTAGATGGTGCAATTGATACAATTCCCCTGGGTGGTTTAGTCGGTGAACAAATTTATTTGATTCCTGAAAGAATACAGCGTTTAACTAATAGAGTCAAAAGCTGGGTTTCCCTGGGACAAAAACCTATTTCTGCGCGAAAAATTGCCATTATTTTATATGGTTTTCCCCCCGGTTATGGTGCGGTGGGAACTGCTGCATTATTAAACGTTCCCCGCAGTTTAATTAAATTACTAAATGCACTGAAAGCACAGGGTTATACAGTTGGTGATATTCCCGAAGACGGAGAAGAATTAATTCGACAAATTAAAGCAGCAGATGAAATTAATCCCTTAGTAGAAAATAATAAAAAAGATCTGACAACGGTGAATGCTAAAACATTAGAAAAATGGTTAGGCTATCTGTTGACATCTCGCATAGAAAAACAATGGAAATACCTCACCGGTAGCGGCATTAAAACTTATGGTGATGAGTTTAATATTGGTGGTGTGCAATTAGGTAACATCTGGATAGGTGTCCAGCCACCTTTGGGTATTCAAGGTGATCCCATGCGGTTAATGTTTGAAAGAGACCTCACCCCCCACCCTCAATATGCAGCTTATTATAAATGGTTACAAAATGATTTTCAAGCTGATGCTGTTGTCCATTTTGGAATGCACGGAACTGTAGAATGGTTGCCAGGTTCACCCTTAGGAAATACCGGCTATTCCTGGTCTGATATTCTTTTAGGAAATCTGCCAAATCTCTATATCTACGCAGCAAATAATCCTTCAGAATCAATATTAGCTAAACGTCGCGGTTATGGGGTGTTAATCTCTCATAATGTTCCTCCCTATGGCCGCGCTGGTTTATATAAGGAGTTGGTAAATTTACGGGATTTAATTGCAGAATACCGCGAAGATCCAGCCAAGAATTATCTGCTAAAGGAAGGAATTTGTAAAAAGATTGTTGATACTGGTTTGGAGGTGGATTGTCCTTTTGATGATGCGAAAAACTTGGGGATTCCTTTTACACCGGAAAATGTGAGAATGTTCAGCAATCACGCTTTTGATCATTATTTGGTGAAGTTATATGAGTATTTGCAAGTTCTGGAAAATCGTCTTTTTTCCTCTGGTTTACATACTTTAGGTGCAGCACCAAGTCAGGAGGAGTTAACTGGTTATTTGGATGCTTATTTTGGAAACGAACCACAGAGGCACAGAGAACACGGAGAGGAGGAGGAAATTACAAGGTTATTAAATCAATCTACTGATGAGTTAACTAATCTTTTAAGGGGTTTAAATGGTGAGTTTATTCTTCCCGCACCTGGTGGGGATTTGTTACGAGATGGTGCTGGTGTTTTACCGACGGGAAGGAATATTCACGCTTTAGATCCCTATCGTATGCCTTCTCCAGCCGCTTTTGCACGGGGTAAGGAAATTGCTCAGAAAATTATTTCTCAGTCTTTGAGTGAAAATAAGAAATATCCTGAAACTGTGGCGGTTTTATTATGGGGTTTGGATGCTATTAAAACTAAGGGTGAATCTTTGGGGATTCTCTTGGAATTGGTGGGCGCTGAACCTGTGAAGGAGGGAACTGGAAGAATTGTTAGATATGATTTAAAACCTCTTGCTGAGGTGGGACATCCCCGCATTGATGTGTTAGCAAATCTATCGGGTATTTTTCGGGATAGTTTTGTGAATATTATTGAGTTGTTGGATGATTTGTTTCAACGGGCTGCGGAAATTGATGAACCAGAAGACATGAATTTTATTAGAAAACACGCTTTGGCTTTAAAAGCTCAAGGTGTGGAAAATTATTCGGCTAGATTGTTCTCTAACCCTGCCGGTGATTTCGGTTCTTTGGTTAATGATAGAGTAGTTGATGGTAATTGGGAGTCTGGGGAAGATTTGGGGAATACTTGGGAAAGTCGTAATGTCTTTAGTTATGGGAGAAATGATAAGGGACAAGCTAGACCAGAGGTATTACAAACTTTGTTGAAAACTAGCGATCGCATTGTTCAAGAAATAGATTCGGTAGAATATGGTTTAACTGATATTCAGGAATATTATGCCAATACGGGCGGTTTGAAAAAGGCCGCTGAAAAACAAAGTGGTAAAAAGGTACAAGCCAGTTTTGTGGAAAGTTTTTCTAAAGATACCACACCCCGCAATTTAGATGATTTATTACGCATGGAATACAGAACTAAGTTATTAAATCCTAAATGGGCTGACGCAATGGCTAATCAAGGTTCTGGTGGCGCTTTTGAAATTTCTCAACGCATGACGGCGTTAATTGGTTGGGGTGGAACTGCTGATTTTCAAGATGATTGGGTTTATGATCAAGCCGCGGATACTTATGCTTTAGATCCAGAAATGGCGGAAAAATTACGTAAAGCAAATCCTGAAGCTTTTAAGAATATTTTGGGGAGAATGTTGGAAGCGTCAGGACGCGGTTTATGGCAAGCTGATGGAGATAAATTAGATCAATTGCGAAAATTGTATGATTTAACTGATCAGGAATTGGAAGGTGTTAAGGTATAAATTTAACTCTCTTCTATTTGTAGCAATGGTCAGATTTTCAAAAATCCCAAAGCTTACCGTCGTAAAAGTAAGGTCTTGAAACATTTACGACGTATTTCTACTTTTCTAAAAATTATTTATTCCACTACAGCCTATCTAAATCTGATCTAACATCCGGCGGCGTTTTTGCTCAAACTCATACTCAGAAACTAATCCTTCTTGACGAAGTGCGTCCAACTCCCGCAAAGCATTAGCTACTGATTCTACTTGATTACTCTGAGGAGGTGTTACCTGACCTTGACTTTTACCCAAATTAAAATGACGATCAAAAGTCTCTTGATCTTGAGTTAAATACCAAACCCACTCAATAGCACTAGCTACCTTGGGAATAGGTGTCCAAGATAATAAAACATACACTATTCCCCAAAGTGGTTGCCCCAAGTAGAACTTATGCAAGCCTGGAATCGTTATTGTCCCAGAAAAGGCTAAAATAGCCGCAATAATCCGGTTTTTTTCCTTAATTAACATGATCTCATCCTAATATAATTTGTGGGATAATTTGTCAAGTTACTTCCAAAGCTCAGAAAACAAGTAGTGAAATTTCGGTAAAAAACCCTACTTTAACCAACCTAGTTTTTATATATGAATCTTCTACACTAAAATTAAGGTGTAGAGCCAAAATTTCCACCTACTGGACTAATAGTAATCATTTAAATTAAAGGAAAATGGGATTCTTCGACTCGGAAATAGTGCAGCAAGAGGCCAAGCAGTTGTTTGAAGACTATCAAGCACTGATTCAACTTGGCAACAGCTACGGCAAATTTGACCGTGAGGGCAAGAAATTGTTTATTGAGCAAATGGAATCTATGATGGACAGATATCGCGTCTTTATGAAGCGTTTCGAGCTATCAGAGGATTTCATGGCCCAAATGACTATACAGCAGCTAAAAACTCAATTAGGTCAGTTTGGTGTAACTCCACAACAAATGTTTGAGCAAATGAATGTCACACTAGAAAGGATGAAAGCGGACTTGGAAAAAACAAAATGACCATTATATAGGTAATGGGTAATGGGTAATAGGTAATGGGTAATGGGTAATGGGTAATGGGTAATGGGTAACAATAATTTCCCATCACCACTGTCAACTGTCAACTGTCAACTGTCACCTGTCAACTGTCACCTGTCACCTGTCACCTGTCAACTGTCAACTGTCACCTGTCACCTGTCACCTGTCAACTGTCAACTGTCAACTGTCAACTGTCACCTGTCACCTGTCACCTGTCAACTGTCAACTGTCAACTGTCAACTGTCAACTGTCACCTGTCAACTGTCAACTGTCAACTGTCAACTGTCAACTGTCAACTGTCAACTGTCAACTGTCAACTGTCAACTGTCAACTGTCAACTGTCAACTGTCAACTGTCAACTGTCACCTGTCAACTAACCTATTAATTTGACTTAGGACGTGGAAACTGAGAGGGGGACTTAAACTTCTCTACAGGCACATCCTTAAGTGCTTTCATCATAAAATCGCGCCAAATAGGGGCTACCATTACCCCACCAGTTGCTCCACGTGCTAATTGTCTGCTGTCGTCCCTACCTACCCAGACCGCAGTAGTTAGTTGCGGCACAGTACCCACAAACCAAATATCCTTTTCTGAGGATGTAGTTCCTGTTTTCCCAGCGGCTGGTCTGTTTATGGCGGCATTTTTACCCGTGCCTTCAGTAATTACCGAAGTCATAATATCAATGGTCGCCGCTGATGCCCAAGAATCGAGAACTTGTTTAGGTTTAGGTGTATTATCGAGAATGACATTACCAGCACTATCTGTAATGCGGACAATTACGGTAGGTGGTGATTGCCAGCCATAATTAGCAAAGGTAGCATAAGCACTAGCCATTTCTAGGGGAGTGACACCAATAGCACCCAAAGGTAAAGAGGTAACGGGTTCCATTGGACTCATAATACCCAAAGTCCGGCAGGTTTCAACGACTTTATTCATTCCCACTGCTTTACCAAGTTTAATCACTGGGATATTCCGAGAAGTGGCTAGGGCTGCGCGAATTGACATTGCTCCAGCAAAACTACTATCATAGTTTTTTGGGTAGTACCAACCATTACCATCTTGATAACCCACTGGAGCATCTATGACTGTGGTATCTGGTGCATATTTACCAGTAGCAAAGGCAGCATAGTAAACAAAAGGCTTAAAGGAAGAACCCGGTTGACGTTGCGCTTGAGTGGCTCGGTTAAATTCACTGGTTTTATAATCTACACCACCAACTAGAGCTTTCACAAAATGCGTCCGAGGATCAATTGCTACCAAGGCCATTTGATTCTTAGATAACCCTTGGGACTGAAGCTTTTGGTGCCATTCTTTGATGGTTTCTTCGGCCATGGCTTGGAATTTAGCATCAACAGTAGTTTGTACGCGCATTCCCCCTTTGAGCAGGGCTTCCCGGCCAAATTTTTTCGCCAACTCCTGGGCTACAGTATTGGTAATGTAAGGTAAGGCGCTACCTTGAAAAGACCTGATTTTGCCAAGTTTAATTTCTTGCTTGAGGGCATCATCCCGTTCTTTTTGGGTAATCCAATTTAACTCTATCATCCGCCCCAAAACTTCTTTTTGTTTCTGTTTGGCCATTTTCATGCTGGCAAAAGGGCTAAACTCTTCTGGTGCTTGAATTAAACCAGCCATCATGGCTGATTCACCTAAAGTTAAATATTCTGCTGATTTGTTAAAATAACTGCGGGCTGCTGTTTGCACACCGTAGTTGTTATGACCCCAATAAACTTGATTGAGGTACATTTCCAGAATTTCGTCTTTACTGAGAATTTGCTCTAAACGAATTGCTAGTACAGCCTCGGCTAATTTCCGCGTAAAAGCCCGTTTTTGAGACAAAAACAGGTTTTTCACCAATTGCATGGTGATGGTAGAACCACCTTCTTTGACACCACCTGCTACCATGTTGACTACCACAGCACGGCCAACTCCACTAGGATTAATCCCATGATGATCGTAAAAGTGACCATCTTCACTGGCCAAAACTGCGCGTTTGAGGTTGGGGGAAATTCTATCCAATGGTACTACTTCTCGGTTGGCTTCTCCGTGGATACTGGTTAAAAGTTTACCTTTTATATCGTATATGTAAGTTGTTTCTGAAGGAAAAAAGTTTTTAATTTGTCTAACATCTGGTAAATTACGGAAACTAATGGCTAAACCAACTAGTGTCCCCGCTATAATGGAGCTTGATAGGAGTGTTATGAATAGGAGAGTACCCCCAGTTATCTGACCGACTCCTTTAAAAAACTCAAATCCAGATGAATCCTGCTGTTGTGGTTGTTTGTTTTCAAAAGTCCTAGAAGACACGGCTATCTCACTTCCTCACTGGTAAATTTAAATGTAATTCATTAAATGGCAAAAGACGGTTAATTTTTTGTAATTATAGTAATCTGGCAGAACAGAGACGGGATGACAACCCTAACTTTTACAGTCGAAAGTATATTTAATGGCGAATTTCTTAGTATGACGCAAAATTTCTCTTGGTTGCATCGTGGTGTGGCAGAAATTTTTCCTCAACCCCATAACGATGATCATGACACGGAAAGTCTGGAAAAGCGGTTACTTAATTCTGACCGTCCTTTAAGAATTAAACTAGGTATTGACCCCACGGGGGCAGATATTCATCTTGGTCATAGTATCCCTGTACGGAAATTGCGGGCTTTTCAAGATGCTGGTCATACGGCGGTACTGATTATTGGAGATTTTACGGCGCGAATTGGTGATCCTACTGGTAAATCTGAGGTGCGTCGTCAGCTTACGGAAGCTGATGTGACACGAAACGCTCAAACTTACCTTGACCAAGTACGTCCTATTTTGGATTTTGATACCCCTGGTCGGTTGGAGGTACGTTATAACTCTCAATGGCTTTCCCAGATGGATTTAGGAAAAACTTTAGAGCTACTTTCCACAATGACTGTAGGACAAATGTTAGCTAAGGAAGGTTTTTCAGAACGTTATCAACAAGAAAGTCCCATTTTTCTCCATGAGTTCCTGTATCCACTGATGCAAGGTTATGATTCCGTGGCTGTGGAGGCTGATGTGGAATTGGGGGGGACTGATCAAAAATTTAACATCGCTGTCGGGCGAGATCTACAACGTCATTTTCATCTCAAACCGCAATTTGGACTGTTATTACCAATTTTAATTGGTACTGATGGTGTACAAAAAATGTCTAAATCTTTAAGTAATTATGTCGGTTTGGGTGAACATCCTTCACAAAAGTATCAAAAACTTCAAGGTGTACCAGATAATTTACTCCCACAGTATTTTGAATTGCTGACAGATCTACCTTTAGATAGTTTGCCACAAAACCCACGCGATCGCCAGGAGTATCTTGCATGGGAAGTGGTGCGTCAATATCACGGTGAAGCGGCAGCTAATGAGGCTAGAGAGGCTGCTAAAACTGGTGGAAGGGATGGAGCATCATTACCGGAGTATTCTGTGGCTGCTATTCCTCAATTTCCTGCGAAATTAGCCTTTATTTTGGGTGCTACTGGTTTATGTAAAAGTACCGCCGAAGGTAAAAGGAAAATTCAGGAGGGTGGAGTGAGGATAGATGGTGATAAGATTAATGATGCGGATTTAAGTTTTTCTCAGCCTGATGATTTATATAATAAAGTGTTACAGGTGGGTAAGAAGAATTTTATACGGTTAGTAAAGTAGGAGCGAACGGCCGTTCGCCCCTACAGCTGTTTGTCCGTACAGAGTTGTAGGGTGCGTCAGATATGGAAAATCTATTTATTTGCAGGATTTATACAGTAGCAAAGCACCCTACCAATCTGCCAGTTATAATGTTGTCATTATCAGTAATTCTTAAAAGTCATGATTCAAACCTTAACTAAAATTGTTACATTCGAGGAATTTGTTAACTGGCTTCCTGACAATTCCGATATACGTTATGAATTACATCGTGGAGAAATTGTTAAAATAGCCCAACCAGTGGGAGATCATGAAGAGGTTAAAGGGTTTTTAGGTGTAGAAATTCCCTTTGAAATTAAACGAATGGGATTATCTTATGTGATACCTAATCAAGTTATAGTTAGACCAGAAGGTAAAGATTGTGGTTATTTTCCCGATTTGTTGGTTTTAAATCGTGGGAATTTAGCTAATGAACAATTATGGAAAAAACAATCAGTTATCAGTAATGGGGCTTCCATATCATTAATCATCGAAATTGTTTCCACTAATTGGCGTGATGATTACCATTTAAAGTATGCTGATTATGAGGAAATGGGTATTGCTGAATATTGGATTATAGATTATGCAGCTTTAGGAGGACGTAATTTTATTGGTAATCCTAAACAACCTACTATTTCTGTTTGTAATTTGGTAGATGGAGAATATCAAATCAGTAGATTTAGAGATGATGAACAGGTTATTTCTCAAACTTTTCCCGAATTAAATTTAACTGCAAATCAGATTTTAAAAGCTGGTATGATGTAGGTTTAAATCAAATAAATCAAACAAATAAATCAAAATAGCAGATTTATTCCCCAAACATTACCTAAACTGCTACTGCTGTAAATTAATTTTGACTAATCTAGGACTTACGCACGATTCACTGAATAACGAACCACAGAGGCACAGAGAACACAGAGAAATGAGGGTTTGAGGAATATTTTGCTTAAGTCCTGTAATTTTGACAAAAATTTCTGACATATTCCCTGAAAATTGGAGATAAATCAAACAATATGTTATACCCTGTAATTTTCTGAATTAAATACCTTTTTTGTAGAGATTCTAACCCATTAATAAAATTAGTAGAAGATAATTCTAAGGTAATTTTTAGATATTCTCTAGATACAGGTTGATTACATTTACTCAATGCTAAAATAATTTGTTGTTCAATGGGTGATATTTTGTTAAATATTTGGCTAAATAAAGATTGCATTTCTTGAGTAATTACTAATTCATTTTCTGCTAAAAATTCACTAACTTTACCATTAAAAATCTTTTTAATTGAGATGGTAATAGTTTTTAGAAACAATGGATGACCTGTATATAATATCATTAAATTTAACCAAGTATCTTCATCTTTTAATCCGGTATTTTTGAGAATATCTATATTTTCTAGTCCTGATAGTTCTAAAGACTTAATAGGATATAATTCTTCATCTAAAGATTCCATTTCTGGACATTGTTCTTGACTGATTAAGATTACATGACTTTGATGTTGGGTTTCTGTAATCATTTTGAATAAGGTTTGATAGTCTTGATATTCTGGTTGATATTTTCCCGCAAATTGATGAGGAGTAAAGATATTTTGTACATCATCAAGAATAATTAAACATTTTTTATTTGTGAGAATATCAAATAATTGTTTTAATTTATCATTTATAGTTGCTTTGGGTTCTTGTTGACAAGTATTTAATAAGTCGTTAATTAGTAAATTTAGGGATTTGGGAAATTTTAAACTTCTCCAAATAATAACTTCAAACTTTTGTTGATGTAAGTCTATGAATCTTTTAACGAGGGTGGTTTTACCAATACCGGATAATCCTAAGATGGAGATTAAATTAGTAGTTTGGTTTAAAATCCAATTAAATAAAGTATCAATTTCGGAAATGCGATCGCAAAAACGATTAATTTTAGGAGCAATAGTTAAATCATAATAGAGTTGATTCTTAATACCTTGTTCTGTATTTTTAGAAGATTCATTATTATCATTATGACAATAATTTATCTGATTATTACCAAAATTATAAAACTGAGAATTATTTATAACTCTTTCTATAGTCCAACAAAAATTATGCTTATTAACATCTTCTCCTAAAGATTCCGATAAAATTTGCCATAGTTTACGTCCAACACTTCTAACGCGACTTTCGCTGCGATGACATTCATCCGCTATTGTCTCATAAGTTTTGCCATCATAAACTCCTGTAATTACAGTTTTTTGCAGATCATCTAAACGTTTTCCTGTCTTATTTAAGATCAATTGATCTGCAAATTGTAAAATTTCTGCAACATCCATAAAATCAGGTCATGATAAGGTTCTCAGCAATTATAGCGTATTCTTACGCATCATTGTAAGCTATTTTAATACATTTTTTTAATAGTTCGTTACAAAACACAGTCTTAAATAGTCTTTTGGATGATAAAAAAAGATGATACATAATAAAGCAGGGTAAAAAATCGAAAACTTACTGTATTGATACTTAGAGACAATGCTACCAACTTATAATGTAGTTATTTTGGGTCCATCTGGTTCAGGTAAAACTGTGTTTTTAGCAAGTATGTATCATAAACTCTCAACACAGGGAGAATCAGGATTTTTTTTAGCGGTAGATAATGCTGAACGAACAATTTTGAATCAGATTTATACAGAAGTTGCTACTGAGGAAACATGGCCAGAACCAACACAACTTGGAAATATATCTAATTGGACATTTACTTGTAAAATACAGACTCCGAAAGGTACTTATTCAGCTTGTCAATTTCAGTATACAGATTATGCAGGTGAAATACTAACAGATCACAAAGATGATCCTACATATATTGAAAAATTTAATGAAACAATAAAAAATGCAGATGTTTTATTAGGTTTAATAGATGGTTCGCGGTTACTTTCATATATCAAGAATGAAAGGTCAGGTATAAGATGGGTAGTTAGAGACTTAGCAAATGTATTAGATTTAATGCAAAATACAGATAAATCTATTCATTTTATTATTAGTAAATGGGATTTAATAGAAGGTGAATACACCCTAGAAGAAGTTAGAAATCATTTGCGAAAAATAGAGGCATTCCACAATATTATTAATAATCGAAGTAATAACAGTGATATTAATAATGAAAATAATAGAAATGATGATAATAAAGGTGTTGTTCGATTAATTCCTGTTAGTTCAGTTGGTAAAGGTTTTGCAGAACAACAAAGCGATGGTAGTATGAGAAAAACAGGAAAACTACCTAAACCTTATAATATAGAATTACCTATAGCTTGTATTCTACCTGATAAGCTAAAGGAACAGTTGAAGAAAATTATCAATGAGGAAAATAAAAAGTCTCAAGAACCGATTGAAGAAGTTAAAGCTAATTTAACCTTATGGGATAAGCTCAAAAAATATTTTGGTACAACTGCTAAAACAATACTGGAAACAGTAGCACCCAAATTACCTCCCCAATTTCAATTTTCTAAGGAAATACTTACAGACATTATTAATTTTATTGATCAAGAATTGCAAACATCTGTAGACAATAAAGAAGCCGCAGCTAAAGAAAGAACAGAACAATTAAAAGCTAAAAAAGCAGAGGCTTTAGTAAAAATTGAAAGTGAAAGAACTGCTTTAGACTACTCTATTAGTTGTTTCTTGTTGCTTGTAAATAAATTAGAATATGAACATCCCTATTCTAAGTTAACCAATTAAATTAATTAAATTAATTAAATTAAATCAAGAGATGAAATTATGACAACAGATATCATAGAAAAAATAGAGGGTTGGGTTTTCCTGGTTAGTCGTAGTCAAAATCTGGGATTTACAACAATAGTTGCTCCTGATTTTATGTGTGATGCTAGGGTATCTAGTTTACTTGCGTTTGTTGCAGGAGGAAAGATAACAGAAGCTAGAAAAGCAATATATCGTCAAATCCATAATTCTGCTGTGGGTAATTTAACGTTAGTATTTCGTGTGCTTGAAACAACTTATGAAGATATAGGAATAGAAGGAAATGGTAAAATTAAAGATTCTTTTGGTAGAGAAATTCCATTTATTGAAGGTGTTGTCTTTAAAGGTAAATTAACAGAAGTCAAAGTGTCTGAAGACATTTTTGCTAAAATTCATAATGACATTAAACAGCCTTATCAAACATTTTGGGAATGGAGTTATCCAAAAGCAACAATTCCTTCACAGTCACAAAGTTTTGAAAAACCATCAGAATCAGAATGTTTTGAATTAATTATTCAAGAACCTTACACAGATTCTCCAAAAATTGATGACAGTTCTCAGAAAATATGGAAACTATCATATCAAATAAATCTTGATCACGAAATATATGATTTTGATATTTCTGATCAAGGTGATTTTTTAGCTGTAAGATTCGATGATATTTGGCAAACATTAGCTATAGTTCCGTTTGATGCTACAAATAGAGAAGATATAAAGTACAATGATAAATATAAATTAGAAAAGAAACATCAAACTTTTCCCTCAAAACTAATCAATAAAATTCCTGTTGTTGGAGGAAAAATATTAGACTTTAGAGAATGTAATCAAAGTCCTATATCAATTAGTCAAAACGATTATATAGCAACGGAGATAGTAAAAACAAACAGTAACTACATTAAAATATATGATCATAATTGCAAAGAAAAATATTCAATATTAATAGAAAATATTAACCATAATATAATTACTTCCTTATCATTTATAAATAAAGATTTAATTATTTGCGGTTGTAAAGATGGAAGTATAAAATTGTTTAATTGCAAAACACAAGAAAATATTGCTAATCAAAACCACTGGAGTAATAAACAAATAACATCAATTGCAATTAGTAGCGATAATAAAACTTTTGCGAGTTCCGATAGTGAAGGAAATATATATTTTTGGGAAATAGTAGATTTAACTATATATGAAAAACGTAAAATTCAGAATGCTCACAAAATAAAAAATGGTATGAAGATTAATTCATTAGCATTTAATCCTGATGGTAAAATTTTAGCAAGTGTGGGTGAGGATGATTATAAAATAAAATTATGGAATCTTTCAGGTGAGGAAGTAGGTATTCTAGAAGAAGAAAATTCTAGTGATGTAGGTAATGATACAATTAACACAATTGTATTCAGTTCAGATGGTAAGTTATTAGCCAGTGGTGATAATAGAGGTTATATTAAAATTTGGGATTTTACTAATAAAAAGTTACTTCCTTTTGATAAAACAACGCAACATGATAGTGCTGTTACATCTCTTGCTTTTATTCCAGATACTCAAATATTAATTAGTGGTAGCAAAGATAAAACTATTAAATTTTGGAAACAGAGATAGTAGGTAAATTCGTATCTAACAAATATTTCATGATAATTTAAACTCCTCTAAATCATCAAAAACACCTTCAGAATCTATAGTTAAAGGAGTATCTTTTAAACATCCTGAAGTTTCCTCAAAAAAATTAGCTGGCCAACCTTTTCCTTTGGGTTTATTTTCCTGCAGAAAATTATCACTAGGCTTTAAAATAATAGTAATAGTTAAATCAACATTAACAATATTTACAGGAATATCTAAATGTAATATTCCATCTTCACCAACATGAGAACTTAAAGTTATTGTTTCCATAGCATTTAATTACATGGAGTGATTTTTACTAAGATATATCTAATTATACATCAGATATTTAAAAATTGCCAAATTGAACATACTAGTTGTAGATGATATAGCCTTTCCCAGCAAGTAGGTTGGGTTGAGGAAACGAAACCCAACATTGATATCAAATTTTGACAACATGATCAATACTTGTAACTTGATTCTTAAACTGTTCCCACAACTGAAAAAATAAATCAAAAGCTAATTTTTCATCCTCTACTTGAGACAAAATAATACTTTCCCAACCTTCAGCAGAATTAATTTGATATTTCCCTTGTATCCATTTCTGAAATTGAGCAAATTGTTTTTCCTGTTGTGTTAGTTGTAAACCTAACTCACCTCTGGACATACTATACCCCATTAATAACATTTTTAACCGAGTTATAGATACTTTTCATAAATACATTCCTGGGCGTTGTTTAATTTTGGTTAATAAGTCATAGAGATATTCTTGACTATTTTTATTACCATTAGTTGTAGTTACATCTAGCATAATCTTCTCCTCAATTCTCCTGAATATTTATTAAAAGTTTTCTTCAGTAACTATTAATTCTTGTCCTAAATGAATCTTACCAAAAAATTGAAAATTACCTAACCATTCTACTTTTGCTATTCCTTGAGGATGATGATTGTCAAAAACAATTTCCATCCCATCTATTATAACTATAATTCCTTAATTTCCATAACAGAGGTATCATCAGAATCAGAATCAGATTCAGTTTCATCTGGTACAAGGATAATGACTCTGACTTGTTTAAGTGCATGAATTTCTAAAGGTTTATCTAATAATAATTGACCTTTTTCATCAAATTTTCCCATGACTTCAAAAGCTTTCATTGTTTGACCTCAAATAGATAAGAATACAATTATAGCTGAATATAATCCACTGACAAATATCCTGCAATTGCTTCATACAAATTATGTAAAAGTTCTTCAAAAGAGTCTCCTTGAGTAGCACAACCAGGAAGAGAAGGAACTTCTCCCCAATATCCACCTTCTTCTGCTTCATGTACGATAATTTTTAGTTTCATGATGTTACCTTTACTTGATTTTAAGATAATTACAATATTATATCATATTATTACTGACTTATCAGGTTACAATTTATTTGATAATTTTTGATAATTTTTGCTAAACTAAACAAAAATAGTTGTAAAATTATAAGTAATATTATACCAACAAACAAATATGCAACAATTAATCATTCAAATTGCTGATAAAGAAAAAGCATAAATGCTATTAAAAATTATTTCTGCTTTAGATTTTGTGAACTCTGTAGAAGTCATAGAAGATAACACCAATATATCTGATGATGAGCAAGATTTTTTCTCCTTTGCAGGGATATGGGAATATAGAAATATTACTACTGATTCCATTCGTCAAGAAGCATGGAGACAAGAAATAAAATGATTTTATGTGATACAAATATTCTCATAGAATTTTATAAAAACAATTCTCAGGTTATTTCTGAGCTTCGTGATATTAGACTAAATCAATTGTAGGTTGGGTTGAGGTAACGAAACCCAACATTTCTAAACCTGACAACCTGACTCACTCAAGCTATCAATTAAGCAGAAAAAGCAAAAACATCAATCTCAATTTTTCTCTGGGATTTTTGATTACTATTCAACATTAAACGAATATTTTCAGCAGTTTCACTACTAAATGTTACTTCCCCACAACGAGAACAAACTTTAGCGGGAATACCCTCAACTAACATTAGTTTACCTTCGATTTCAAAAGTTTCATTAACTAATTCTTCAGTAAATTTATCTGAACCACAAATATGACAACTTAGCATTATAACCTCCTTTGGGAATAATTAATCCATTCTGTTTGCTCAGGCTCATATAAAGTAATAATAGTTAACATATCAGATTCTCGTCTTGATACCTGTAAATGTAAAGGACGATTATTAATTGTCAATCCTAAAATTAAACAGCTAGGAGAGTATTTATCATCAGGATAATCTTCAATAATAATTGCATTATCTCCTGTTTCCATTATTTCCGAGCGACTGATATTTCTTTCAACTAAACGTTTTAATCCGTGACGAGTAAATTCAAAATTTCCTGACTGAAGTTGTTCACGAATTTCATCTATAGATTTCATTAGTTATGGTGTGATCTCCTACAAGATGATAAAATTGATTCATTGATTCCAATGCAGATGAAGAATATAAATAATATTATTATACGATATATTAGCAAATATTTTTGCTAATCGCCATATCATAAACTGTCTATTTTGTCAACCCACCCCTGACTTTGCTTTACAAAAGTACATCAAGGTATTTCTAAATTTGTCCGAAAGATTCTCTATCACTCCTGAATATTTTCCCCGTCCTCACTTTCCCTATTTCTCAAATACCTATCAATAAAGGATTTCCAGATTCTACTTCCTGCAATTTTAGAAAATTGATATACTACGCCTAGATTTTGAAATTTTACCAAATCGCTGAAACTATTGCAAGATCGTTGATAAATAGAAATTATTCTCAATAAAATATTAAGAAAATATAAATATGAAGTTATATTAATTTTTCCAGAATAGAAATATTTAAACTATTTTCCAATTATCTATAATTTAAACTTATAAATTAAGGAAATAACAGGCTTAAGAGTAAAATTTTTGTTGTACTCTATTACACAGTATTTATATGTTATTAAACACTTATAGGCTTTATTTAAGTAAGTCTAATTGTTAAACTACTCAAAAGTAGTCATATTAAACATCGCTATTGAAGTATAATAAATTGGATAATATGTAATAAGTAATAATCAGAATTATGAATGATGAAAAAATTATTGTACCTTTAGATGTATCAGATTTAGATAGCGCGATCGCTCTCATTAATAAACTTCCTCAAGTCACTTTCTGGAAAGTTGGTTTGGAGTTGTTTACCAGCACAGGTCCGAAAATTCTCGATATCCTCAAATCTCGTCAAAAACGTATTTTCCTCGACTTGAAATTTCACGATATCCCCAACACTGTCGCTGGTGCTTGTCGCGCTGCTGCTGGTTATGGGGTGGATTTATTGACAATTCACGCAACTTGTGGTAGTGATGCTCTCAAAGCGGCTGCGGAAGCTGTGAAAATTGGAGCGGAAAAGGCCGGAACAAAACCTCCGCAATTAATCGCTATTACGTTGTTAACCAGTATTTCCCCACGACAATTGGCGTTTGATTTGAAAATTCCCCTGGAATTACCAGAATTTGCTCTGGAAATGGCACTTTTAGCTGAAAAGTCAGGGTTGAATGGGGCGGTTTGTTCTCCCCAGGAGGTGCAACAATTAAGAGAAACTTGTAAAAATGACTTTTTGCTCGTTTGTCCAGGGGTGCGGCCTACTTGGTCTGATAAAGGCGATCAAAAGCGATCGCTCACTCCTTCCCAAGCTATCACAGCGGGTGCAGATTATCTCGTTATCGGTCGTCCTATTACTGCGGCTGCTGAACCTGAGTTAGCCTGGAATCTGGTTGTTGAGGAGTTAAATACTTTTCCTACCAAAAACCAAAGGCCTCTTGACTAAAGAAAACTTTGGTTATCAAGATAGTTCTTCCTCGTCTATTCCATCATAACAAATTCAAAATCAATTGTCAACCCCCTTGATAGTATTTTTTGGGCTTTTCTTGGGAGTGGGAATTATTCGCTAAGTTGTGGAGGTACAAAATCATCTGCGTTTATCTGCGTTTATCTGCGTTTCATTCCTAATTGCTGTAGCTATGAGGATGGGAAATGCTATTATTTACAATTTATATGATGACAAAAACGAGCAATGCTAAACCTTGACTGGAGTTTAGAAGTTGAAGAGGAAAAAAGAACAAGGAAGAACGAAATCAATTTCTCTCCTGGTTTTTGGTGCTTATATTTAATAGCCTGTAATTTATGGTTATTTATTGCTCCTGGATTTTATTATCCTCTAATTGCGAAAACTATCACTCCTAAATCTGTAAGTCCCCAAGTTACTAACTCCTGTTCTCAACAAAGTTTAGAAACTTTAACAACTCAATTAATGTTAGATTTACCTGGTTATGCTAACCGTGTCACGCAACGTGCGCGTCGTCTGAAAAGGAGTATTGATACTTTTTCCTATATATTGGCTGCGGGGAAACCAGAGTTTGAATCTTTACCATTAAATCCTGGTATTGATCATGGGAATAACTATAACACGGAAGGAGTAGAACAGGTTTTCTTTACAACCTTAGAGAGAAAATATCTTAATAAGAAACCTGTAGAATTACAAGAATTTCACAGGCTATTTTTGACAAAAACTAACACTGGTTGGAGTGTGGTTATGATGTTTTCTCAAACCAGTGAGTATCCAGTTAAACCTCCTATCGCACCACCCAGAAATAGTAGTTATGGTGCGATCGCTCAAGGTGTTAAACTATGGTTACGGGATTGTCAAGCTGGAACTGTTCGATTACAGTAAGTAGTTACAGCCATTTTCAGGTAAATCGTTTTTTGTTTCCCACCCAGGCGCAAATCAATATACTATATACTATTACCCTTGGGGAACTTGATTTAATTCTGCTGTTAGCTTCTCTTTATTGCGTCTACGGATTTTAGCGTAAAGTTGAATACTCACAGCCATGAACACTACTAAACCAAAAATTAACCAGGCTGTCATGTCGGTGGGTAAGTTATTCTTGAATATAGCCAACATGACAATTACAACTAGTAAAAGCGTTGGTGCTTCATTCAAAGCGCGTAAACTTTGACCACTCCATTTACATTCATCTGCTGCTAACTGCTTCATGAGTCTACCACAATAATGATGATAGCCAATTAAAACAGCTACAAATGCTAATTTGAAATGTAGCCAGGGTTCTTGTAAAATATCCATGTTTGTAGATAAGATACCAATAGCCATCGCTACTGTTACTAACATTCCAGGGGTAGTTATAATATCATAAAGACGCTTTTCCATGATTTGATACTGGTTTTTCAGTATCGTTCTTGCTGGTTCTGGTTCTTGGTTGGCTTCAACGTGGTAGATAAATAACCGAACTAGGTAAAATAACCCCGCGAACCAAACCACAAAGCCAATAATATGAAATGCTTTAAACCAAGAATAAGCCATAATATCGTAACCTGCCTTAATCGCCTTACAAATGACCTTAATACCAGGTTAAGGTAATTCTAGTCGAGAATGGCGATACATTAAGAACTATTATTGATCTTCTAACTGACTACTAAACTGTTTAGCAGAACGTGGTTTTAACTCGACTGACTCAGTGCGAGGTAATAAATCAAATATTTCTCTAAATTTGTCATCTATTTCTTCAAAAGGTACTTGACCTTTTTTGTTCAAGACTACTTTACCCGACTGGTCAAAAACTACAACTTGAGGAACACCCCCTGAATAATAATATCCTGGTTCTGTCGGTTGATAGGTCTTGTCAGCTAAAATGGTATCAACACTGATAGGAATAATCTCCGCTGCGCGTCCATAGAATGCTTGTACCTCGGAAACAACTTGGGCATATTTCTTGCAATCGCTACTATCATCAATGTAAAATGTCACTAGGGCTGGTTTGTGTTCTGCTAATGTCTGTGCTAGTGTTTCTTTGGCAGGAACTAAAGAACCATTACCAGCATAAATTACAAAAATATTACCATCATAACGATCATCTTTAATACCTGCCATTGCGGGCTGTATACTAATTATGAATAGCAAAGGAAGCAGCAATAAGCATTTAGATATTAACCGTCTCCAGTTGGTGATTATTTGAGTTTGTAAAAAAAGCCACTTTATTATATTCATTCACAGAAACCTTGTATTTGTCAGTTGTCAGTTGTCAGTTGTCAGTTGTCAGTTGTCAGTTGTCAGTGGTCATTGAAAAAAATCATCTTTTCTTGTTTCCCTATTTCCCGTCTCCTTGTCTCCTTTTGATGCTATCTTCTCTATAATAATCCTATTTGATTTTTTTAATGAACCACACCAGACACAGAGATCATGGAGGAAGAGAAAATAAAGATGTTATGTCTACGGATACACATACTCATTCAAAATCGTTATAGTTAGTTAAATTTACAGTTTCAAATGCTTTTGACAATGATCACGTTATTAATAAATCATGACTGTGGGTAAAAAAATAAAATTTATCAGTAGAATTACCTTAGGTTTTGCGGTATCAATAGCCAAAAGCGTGACGTTTTTGGTCAGGTCACTGCGTCTTGGTGCTGCTAGTGTTTTACCAGGTGCTATTGCGCGACGTATAGAACCCCGAATTTTGCAATTATTGAGTCAGCAAGTTAAACACGGGGTAATTATTATTGCGGGAACAAATGGAAAAACTACTACTGCTTTGCTGTTATGCACCATTTTACAACGAAAGGGGTTTCGTATTGCCCATAATTCTACAGGCGCGAATCTGGAAAACGGTTTAGCAACTGCTTTGATAGACAATGCTAATCTGTTGGGAAAGTTAAATATAGATTATGCAATTTTAGAAGTCGATGAAAATATAGTTCCCAAGGTTTTGAAACCGCTACAACCTCGAATTATTCTCTGTTTAAATCTGTTCCGCGACCAATTAGATAGATATGGAGAAGTAGATAGTATTAGTAAGCGGTGGACCAAGGTAATTTCGACTTTACCAGAAACAACCGTAGTTATTCCCAATGCTGATGATCCAACTTTATCATATTTGGGTCAACAGTTACCACAAAGAGTCTTATTTTTTGGTTTAAATGAACCAGAAAATTATTTAGAAGCTATTCCTCACGCTGTTGATTCTATCTATTGTCCTAGATGCGGCCATGCTTTAGACTATCAAGGGGTTTATTTATCCCATTTGGGAGATTTTACTTGTCCTAGTTGTGGTTTTACTAAAGGTCAACCCGCATTATTAAGTCGCAACTGGCCACAAATTCTTGTCGGTTTGTACAATAAATATAATACTTTGGCCGCAGTTACAGCAGCAAAAGAATTAGGAATTGATGATGTTATTATCAGAGATACAATTAACGATTTTCAAGCCGCTTTTGGTCGCGCTGAAGATTTAGTTATTGACGGTAAACGAGTACGGATTCTATTATCTAAAAATCCCGTAGGTACAAACGAAACTATTCGCGTCGTTACTCAAAGTACCGATAAAACTACTTTATTGGTCTTGAATGACAGAACCCCCGATGGTACTGATGTATCATGGATTTGGGACGTGGATACGGAAAAGTTGGTAGCACGGGGAGGAACATTGATTGTGAGTGGCGACCGTGTGTATGATATGGCCTTACGTTTGCGTTATAGTCAAGAATCTGTGGAGAGTAATATTAACCTGATTGTAGAGTCAGATTTGCACAAAGCGATCGCAACTGCTCTAAAGCATACACCAACAAATGAAACTTTACACATTCTCCCCACCTATTCGGCCATGTTAGAAGTAAGAGAAATATTAACTGGTAAGAAAATCCTCTGATAATTGACAATTGACAATTGACTAATTATGCTGTACTAACAGCAGTGTTTATCTGTGAATTATGAAAATAGTCAAACTGATTTTACTTGCTTTTCCCGCATTTTTAGCATCTCTGCTATTACTAGTCAACCCAGCACAGGCTTCCTTGAAAGCTACACCTGCTGCAAATACAATTGCGTTATTATCTAATCAAGCGAATCTTGATTTAACAATACCGCAAATAAATAAGATTACACATTATGTGATAGAAAAAACTGGTTGTAGTTGCGCTAATTGCGTTCAGACTAATTTAGATAAGTTACAAGGTAAATTGCCTATGATTGGGGCTTAATTAAGTTAGACTAATTAATAAAGATACAGATTTGCTGTGTCTTTATTAATTAATTGATATGATAATCAAACTCTGAAAAAGTAAGTTTAAATTCTGGAACTTTGCAGATATTTATAAGCGACAATAAATTATGTTAGGAAAAAAAATATCTACCCATTTTACCCATTTATTAAAAACCACCATTTTCGGTTTAATCTTAGGATTATTTGGCTGTGGAAATAGAAATATTAGTACAATATATAATCAAAGAAATTCGACTATTATTAACAGTAACTTACCCATAGTAGTAGCAACTAATAGCGTAATTTGTGATTTAACAAAACAAGTTGCTGGGAATACAATTAACCTGATATGTTTAATCCCTCCTGGTATGAACCCCTTAACCTATAAACCCATACCGGAAGATAGTCGAGTTATTGAAAGTGCTGATTTGGTTTTATATCATGGTTACAATTTTGAACCAGGTTTAATGAAAATCATTAAATCTACTACAAATACAAACTCTTATCCAAAAATTGCTGTTGCTGAAAGTGCTGTCAAAAATCCAATCAAAATTAAACTTATAGAACCCCATATTTGGCATAATCCTAATAATACCATAAAAATGGTAGAGATTATTAATAATAATTTAATTAAATTAGCACCAAATAATAAAAATATCTATAGTAAAAATACTAAAAAAGTCATCCAAGAAATGAATCAAATTGATAATTGGATTAAAAAAAGACTAGATACTATTCCTGCTAAAAATCGCAAGTTAATCACTTCCAACGCAGCAATGATTTATTACGTCAAGGCTTATAATATTCCATATTCTGTAAATTTAGCTAAGATCAAAAATATCGAAAAGCTGACATATACAGAAGTCGAAAATTTCGCTATGGATATTCAAAAAGCTAACGTACCAACAATTTTTGCAGATACAACAACTAACTCTAATTTACTTGAATCTCTAGCCACAGCAGCCAATGTTAAGGTTTTTCAAAGACCACTTTATATTCATGGACTAGGTGCAGCGGGGACTGACGGAGACACCTATCAGAAAATGATGGACGCTAATACAAGAATAATTGTGGAAGGACTGGGAGGAACATATTTAAAATTTGAACCTTATTAAAAAGGAAAAATGATCATGGCTGAATATCAAAATCTCGAATAAAGCAGACAGGAAACAGGACGTAATTATCCCCTACTGCATTTCTCAAGTATATTCATCATCAACATAAGATTCATATATTTCATGGGTTTCCGTAGAAGTAACGGAGTTAGCTAAATGGAAGCTATCATCTGTCACACGGATGATTTCTCCAGAAAAGAATTTGGCTAAACTTTCCGCAGCTTTGAGTACACCATCGTGATCCCAATTTGATGGTGGTGGTTGCACTTTTGTAGGAGAAGAAATAGCTTGTGTTGGTGCTGTGTTAGTGACAACTGGCTGAGTTTTGACAGGTGCGGGAGGTGGTGTGGATACTGTAGATACTGGCTGTGGTGTGGGAGGGAGGGATGTAGGTTGGGGTGGTTGTTGGGGTGGTTGTTGGGGTGGTTGTTGAACGGGAGGAGAATTTTGCCCCGGTGGATTTCTTCTCGTTGATATCACATTTGCGCCATTAGCTTTTTCTAGAGTGACTTGTATTTCCTGCTGAAAGGCTTGTCTAAATGCTGTAGTAATCACAGGTACATAAGATTTCACTTTGTCATACCAAACTGCTTTTACCCCTACACGGGCCATAGAACCGTTAAACTCAATTAAATGGCACATTTGCCCTAGTAGTGCCTGGGTGGGTAGCTGTTGAATATGTCCACGCACTTGTTGCCAAAGTTGTGTTAAGTCGTATTGTGAATCTTCTCTAATTGGCTCTACTGGTGCTGGTACGGATAAAGGTTCTGGGACTGGTGGTGGGAAATTAACAGGTGAATTGTGATTTGTGGGCGGATATGCCGGTGCAGGGGCGACGGGAGGGTAAACTGGGGTTACAGGAGTTGTATTAACTCGCTGGGAAATATTTGCCGTTTGGATTTGAATATTGGCACTGGGTAATAATCCCAGTAATGTTACTTCTAACCATAATCGGGGTTGAGTGGTGTTTTTTAGTTGTACTTCTGCCGTTCTCAGGTGTTGTTGTCCCAGTAGGATGGTACTGGTGTCAAATTTTTGGGCAAAGTTGACTAATGATGTCCAAGTTGACTGGGTACAGGTAACTAAATCTTGACGACTGGGGGCGGTTTTCGCTATCAGGAAATCCCGGTAAAAAGCGGCGAGATTTTGGAGAATTATTAGGGGTTCTCTACCTCTATCTAGGATTTTTCTGGTAAAGTCTAATACTATCTCTGCCTGATCTTGACTAATAGCCTCTAATAGTCCCAGTAAGTCTTTTTCACTGACTGAACCCACCAAATCCCAAACTTTATCCGGTGTCACTTCTCCATTGACTAATGCTAATTGATCTAGTAAGCTTTCTGCATCTCTTAATCCCCCTTGGGCAATTTGTCCTACCAATGTCAAAGATTCATGGGAAATATTAATATTTTCTTGGGAAGCAATGTGAGTTAGATGTTTTACCATGGACTCTAGTTGAATCCGCCTAAAATCAAACCTTTGACAACGAGAAATAATTGTTGGTAATACCCGTTGGGGGTCAGTTGTTGCCAGAACAAAAACGACGTGCTTAGGTGGTTCTTCTAGGGTTTTAAGTAATGCGTTGAAGGCTGCGGTACTTAACATATGGCATTCATCAATGACATAAACTTTATACCGACACTGCATGGGAGCAAATTGCGCCCTTTCAATCAGTTCCCGAATATTATCAACACCAGTATTACTAGCAGCGTCAATTTCAATCACATCTGTAGAATAGCCTTTAGTAATTCCCTGACAAATTTCGCAAACCCCGCAGGGTTGGGGTGTGGGTTGGTTACCTTGCAGACAATTGAGAGATTTAGCCAAAATTCTCGCACTAGAAGTTTTTCCTGTACCTCTGGGGCCAGTGAACAAATAAGCAGGGGCGATTTTTGCTGAAAGAATAGCATTAGTTAGGGTAGTAGCGATCGCTTCCTGACCCACCAGTTCAGCAAAACTTTTTGGCCGATACTTATGGTGCAGCGGTTCGTAAGACATGGAGACAGGTTTAAATCCGTATATCCCAGGTAAATTAAGGGTTTCACCATTCTAACAAGTTATGGCATTTTCTCATTTCCTTGCCACCGTACTAGTCACTGACATCGTTAAAATTTGAAGAAGCAACATCAATGGTGCCGCAGATGCTCAAGCAACTAATTCAATGGATCAAAAAATTTTTCCTGCGCTTGTTTGCTGGTAAACAAAATCTCACCCCCGCTGGAGAACAAGTTCCAAAATCAGTAGCACCACCCCTGAGTGATACAGATTTAGAATTTCTATTTACAGAACTTTTAGAAGGGGTCCATCAAGTCAAGGGACAAACCTGGACGCAAAAATGGCTAGATAATCTTGAGGATCGTGTCAGCACGGATCGCTGGTTAGAATGGTTAAATCGGTTTGGGGAAAGATTATTAGCATCTTCTAGACCTCATAATGAATTAGCAGCTAGATTAGTTCAACTCGGTGAATTGAGAGTTGGGGAAATCAGTAATCTGTCCTACGATATAGGTATGAAAATCTTAACAAACAATCCGGGAGAGCCAATTTGGGAATATGATGGACCAGATATAGTACAAAATAATCCCTCAATACCAACCAAAACGGAGGAAGAACTAACGACAGAAGAATACAAAACTGTTACCCTAGATGAGTTACTTATGATGTTGCAGGATGATGAAAACCTATGTCAGCAAGTTGCCGAACAACTAGGAATGGAAACAGATAATCCAGAAGAAATTATTCAAGCCTTGGTTAATCAGTATCATGAAGCTAATAAATCTTCTGTATAATCAGGATTAGTGATGGGAAGAGTTTCTGACTCCATCTCCTGGTCACTAACCTCAATGACTAAGTTTGATTTGTTCACTGTAGCTATAAATAATTTTACGTAATTAAATCCCAATTTTGGAGTTGATTCCGTAATTAATGATTTTCTAGACACGACGATAGCTACAATTTAGGAGAAGCAAAAATTCAATAAATTGGCAGATGTTAAGGTGGCTATTGCAGAGGCTTAACGAATTTTTACAGTACATCTTTGACAGTCTGGGGATCATCAATTCCCAGACCAGTCAAGGTAATCTGGTGGCACAGCAGCCACCAGAACTTACGAATGCGGATCTAGGTTTTTATTTAACGAACTGTTGGAAGGAGTACATCAAGCGCGAGGGGAACGGTGGGCGCTGAAGTATTTGCAGCGCATGGAACCAAGAATTACTGTTGACCGTTGGCTAGATTGGCTGTTGACTTATGGTGACAAATTACTATCTTCTCCAGCGCCTAATCATGAGTTAGCCCAACGGATGGTACAACTGGGTGAGTTGGGTATTGGTGAGGTTGGCAACCTGTCCCATGATATTGGGATTCAGCTATTGTGGCGCAACATGAACCAAGACCAGGAGCGCGGTCAAGAACCACAGGACTTAGACATCCCTATACCCACTCAAGAGGAGCTAGATATTCCTGGTCAAGAATTACTTCGTCAAGGTGAAGAATTATGGGCATATCAGGATGTGGATACTATTACTGACCAATCAGTATCCCAACTGATTGAGGACTTATTGACAAATTCTTCTGGGACAACTGGTAAGTCTTTGTCTAAAAATACTGCCAAAGAAAAGACTAAGACGGTAAGTGGCTCTCACGGTGACGACTATACAATTCACAAACTTCCTGAAAATGTTGAGGAAGTATTTGCAGATCCGTTAGCTCCCCTCAAGGAAAGCTTGATAGCGATACAACCTCAGTTAGCATCCACTTTAGATGAGTTGATGGTACGGTTGGAGCAAAGCACTAATCTCGTTGAGCAGTTAGCTTCAGATTTGGCAATTCGTGATGGTCAGATTGTTCAACTAAGATCAGAAATATTTGTTCCTAATCAGGCGGAAACTTTATTTTCTCAAGGTCTCCAGCAAGCTAAATCGGGAAATTTATTAGCCGCTTTGGCTTTATATCAATGCGCTAGTCAACTACAACCTCAAGTTTATGAATATTGGTGGCATCAGGGGTTAGTTCTCTTTCATTTACAGCGATTTACTGAGGCGATCGCCGCTTATGACCAAACACTGGCACTCAAACCAGATTTATACAAGGTTTGGTACAGTCGAGGCTGTATTCTCTGCGAATTGGGAGAGTTTGATCCGGCTATCGCTGCTTTCGATCAAGCAATCTCTATTCAGCCAGATTACCAAGAAGCTTGGTCTAACAGGGGTTTAGCATTACTCAAATTAGGTTTAATCTCGGAAGCAATTACTAGTTATGATCAAGCTATCAAGCTACAACATGAGGACGCAGAGGCCTGGTACTACCGAGGGATAGCTTTAGCTGTGATTCAACAAGACGTAGAAGCAATTGCTAGTTATGATCAAGCCCTGAATCTACGACCGGACTATCATGAGGTTTGGATTGATCGGGGTATAGTCTTATTTAATTTAAAAAGATATGCGGAAGCAATTGCTAGTTATGATCAAGCCCTCTCTATTCAACCTGAATTTTATTTGGCTTGGTATAACCGGGGTGTGTCTTTTGAAAACTTAGGTAATCGTCAAGAGGCGATCGCTTCCTATCAAAAAGCCATAGCTATTAAACCTGATTTTCACCCCGCTTGGTATAACCAAGCTGTAGCCCTATTTTACTTAGAACGTTTCGCCCAAGCTATTTCCTGTTATGACAATGCTTTACAAATTAAAATGGACTATTGGGAAGCTTGGCTCGGTCGTGGTGTAGCTGCGGCTAATCTCAACTCTTACCAATCATCATTGATTGTAGTTAGTAACATTTCTAAGTCTAATCCCGCTCTTAACTTAGGTGGCTATGAGGGCAAGTTAGCAAGTTATCAAGAGGGTTTGAAGCATCTTCGTCCAGATACTCACCCGGAAGGCTGGGCAAGATTACATATAGCTATCGCTAATACTTACTACGAGCAAGGGAAAAAAGATCTCGCACTTCGTGATTATTGGCATGATGCTATATCTGAATACCAACTGGCACTATCCACTCTCTCACCAGAAGATTTTCCAGAATTGTACCTAGAAATTTTGCAATCTCTGATCAAGGTGTTTGTCTGTTTGGAAGAAACAGCCACTGCACAGGAGTTACAAAAATGGGGAATTGAATTATTACAACAATTACTCTCTCACCCCACTCGTTCTGATGACAGCAAAAAACAATTAATAATAAAATTTCCAGATTTTGAACAATTAGCAGTTGATTTGAGTCATAATGAGTCATAAATAGATAGACAAAACTTGGTAGAAGCTTGAGAAATCGCTGAACAAGGTAAAAATAATTGCTTATAGTGGATTTAATTTGCTCAAGAGTACAAATACAGCAATATTCTTAATCTGGCAAAAAATAAGGGAGGGCATCTCCCCGGAATTAAACCCTCAAGCGAATCAAGGGTAATCTGAGAATGATAAGCTATATGGTGACCGAAAAAAATCGGATACAAGCCCCGTCCTTCTAAGACCGCTTTATAGTAAACTAAGTATAGTCGCCACAGGGCATTGGGAGACTATAAACGGACACTCCAGACTGGATCAGACTACTTTTCGGTAGCACCGGTCAGTGAAATGTCAAGGAATCCTCGCTCATGAAAGGACGAGGGGTTCATTACAAATTGTTAGAAAAGTATTCCCTAATGCTTATACAACAGAAGGGATAGCGAGTGCAGCCGTTGCACCATTAAAGGTTTTACCTTTATAAAGACAAGAACTATTACGCATTTCTACATTAGTAGATTTTAGTAGGTTTTGGCAAACGGTTATGTCAAATATAAAAGTGCAAATAAAGGCAAGTTGTTAAATGGGTTTTTCCTCAACGGCTCCTCTCCTCCTCCGCGCCGCTCGTGGTGAACAAGTAGACCGTCCCCCCGTATGGATGATGCGACAAGCGGGACGCTATATGCAAGCATATCGGAATTTACGGGACAAATATCCTTCTTTCCGCGATCGCTCGGAAATCCCCGAAGTAGCTATAGAAGTTTCCCTCCAACCCTGGAGAGCTTTTCAACCCGACGGAGTAATTTTATTTTCCGATATTGTCACCCCCCTACCAGGAATGGGGATTGACATGGATATTGCGGAAGGGAAGGGACCAATTATTTATTCGCCCATACGCACTAAACAACAAGTTGATCAACTGCATTCCTTAGATCCAGAAACAGCACTGCCGTTCATTAAAACGATTTTGCAAGCATTACGGCAGGAAGTAGGTAATCAATCAACGGTATTAGGCTTTGTCGGCGCACCCTGGACTTTAGCAGCTTATGCGGTGGAAGGTAAAGGTTCTAAAACCTATTCCATTATCAAAAACATGGCCTTCTCAGATCCCACTGTTTTACATCAGCTATTAACTAAATTAGCTGAGTCTATTGCAGATTACGTGCGCTATCAAATTGATTGTGGTGCTCAAGTAGTACAAATGTTTGACTCTTGGGCTGGACAATTAAGCCCTCAAGATTATGATACCTTTGCTCTACCTTATCAAAAAATGGTATTTGAGAAGGTGAAACAAACTCATCCTGACACACCATTAATTTTGTTGGTGACAGGTAGCGCCGGACTTTTGGAAAGAATGGCAACCTCCGGTGCTGATATTATTACTGTAGACTGGACAGTAGATATGGCGGATGCACGAGCCAGATTAGGTAAGCACGTGAAAGTACAGGGTAATCTTGATCCCGGTGTGTTATTTGGTTCTAAGGAATTTATCCGCGATCGCGTTTTGGACACTGTTCGCAAAGCCGGTAACTGGGGACATATCCTTAATCTCGGACATGGTGTATTACCAGAAACTCCAGAGGAAAACGTCGCTTTCTTCTTTGAAACCGCAAAAAACCTCAACGCTTTGGTTTAGTTTCTGTTTGATTTTTTGGGTGGGTTTTTCCCACCTGATTTTTGGGGAACGCAGATAAACACAGATAAACACAGATGAGGAAATATCCTTTAATCATCAAAATATACTTAATCTTTTAAAATCCAATTTGCTAGATTTTGTCTAATTCTTCTTAATCTTCCTTCAGAAATTGCCACAATTTTACCCAAAAGTATCTGTTAAATCGGATTCTGTGTATTCAGGAAGATGATCATTTTCTAAGTCTCTCATAGCTTGTTCTCAGAAAAATTTGTTCCATTCTTCATTTTCTTTATTGATCAAAATTGGGATTAAGGTTTTTTGAATTGTCCATTTTTCTTCTTCTATCAGTTCTAAAATAGTTTCTTTGATCAGGGCTTTTAGTTGTTGGGTTTCCATTGTTCACTTTTGGTTGATTATTCTTTGATTTTACCTTGTTTTCAAATTGTGGATCTGTGACTAGGATATTGAGATCCCCGACTTCTTTTCTTAATCTTTATCATTTATTCAGTTTAATAAACATAGAAGTCGTGAATCTTAGACGATGTTATTTTTAGTAAGTTAACGGTAATATCCTGTACATCCTTTAATCCTGGTTATCCTGATTCAGAATTAGTTTTTTTTCTATAATCTTCAGATTTTACAGTTTACTATTATGAACGCAAGATCAGAACTATTATAACCGCTTTCCAGTAATCATCTTGAGAATACAAACTAATAACTACTTTCCACCACCATATCGAACCTACGGGAAAAAAGGGAAGATGCGCTTTTGGTGCTTTTATGTCAAAGGTAATTTCATTATCAGAGAGTAAATTTTCTCCTTTTCTCCATCCTACCTGATCTATAAATTTATTCCAGATTTGGTGGTTGTAAGTTGTTGTTCCCCCCACACTTTCATAAATCTGCTTTTGTACAGAAAAACCAAAGCGTCGATTACTATTCTTTACCCATAAATTGTCTATAATGCTAATGTCTTCACTGGGAATATCAAGAACATTGTCTATGGTTAAATAACCTGGTATTCCCCGGTTAGCAAGTGTCAATATTATCCGTCTTGTTTCGTCATCTGCTTTTTTCCATTTACCATCTGCTAACAATTTCTCTAGTTTTTGATACTGACTGGGTACTTTGATAACAGATATTTCAGGTTTGTCAAAAGGTGGTTGAGAATTAGGTTTTTGATCTACAAAATATAACTCCTGCATCACTTTTTTTACAGATTGATAACGATATTTCGCAATAGGACTTGCTAATTTTTCCAAAATCTTTCCTAATTCATCACTTACCACATTTCCATTCAAATAATCTCTCCATACCCATTCTCCTTCCATTGGACTATATAAATCAAACGGACTCATTCCTGTTAATAAATGCAAACAAGTTACCCCTAAACTATATAAATCACTAATAAATAATGGTTTACCTATTGACTGTTCAGGAGCGCAATATTCAGCAGATCCAATAATTGTCCCTGTAGCTGTGCGTTGCTGTGACTTGACTATTTTCGCCGCACCAAAATCTACTAAAAATAACTGATTGTCACTACTGCGAATAATATTTTCTGGTTTAATATCTCGGTGAATTACCTGTTGACTATGAACAAACTCCAATATCTGTAACAGTTCTCTTAATAATCCTCTAATTTGCTGTTCAGAAAAAACGCCATTTTTATCTAACTCAGTTTGTAGAGTTTCACCTTTCACAAATTCCTGTACTAAATATTGACGATTATCGGATGTAAAATAAGCCATTAACTCAGGTATTTGAGGATGCTTACCTAACTCCTCTAAACGTTGTGCTTCCTGTGAAAATAACTGGGATGCTTTTTCAATACTATCTGTTCCCTGTGCTTGGGGTAAAAATTGTTTAATTACACAATAAGGTTTTGATGGTTTATCCTCATCAATAGCTAAAAATGTTCTACCAAAACCACCCTGACCTAAAATTGATTTAGGTATATACCTTTCACGCAAAAGTAACTTATTACCGCACTTTTGACAATATTGAAAATTATCAGGGTTAGGAAAAAGACAGTCAGGATTAAGACATTGACGCATAGACTCACCACCAAGGCTTTATTGTAATTTTACCCTAATTAATCAAGATTTACGCAAAATCTCTCAAAAACTCATTTCTCTGCGTCTGGAGGGGTTCATTTAAAAAAATATATAACTTAACTAACACCCATATCACCGATTTCTTAAAGAAATCGGGGATCTATCTCCTCAAATCATGCTACAATTACGCACTGAACTCAAGCATACCCAAAAACCCCAACATCCAAATTCATGCCCAAAAAACGTATTTTAGTTACAGGTGCAAGTGGCTGTATCGGTCACTATATCAGCGAAGCCTTAATTCAAAACACCAATCACGAATTGTATCTCCTAGTTAGAAACCCCAATAAACTACAAGTAGATACTACAGTTCGTCCAGGTATCACCATTCTTCAGGGTGATATGCGAGAAATTGGTAAATTCTCTAATTTACTCAAAACCATTGATATCGCTGTATTAACAGCCACTTCCTGGGGTGGTGAGGGCATTTTTGATATTAATGTCTTCAAAACTCTAGAATTAATGAACCTGCTAAATCCAGAAAAATGTCAACAAGTAATTTATTTCTCCACAGCCAGTGTTTTAAATCACGAAAACAAACCACTCAAAGAAGCTGGAGAAATTGGTACAGATTATATCCGTTCTAAATATGACTGTTTACACCAAATTGAAAAGTTAGCAATTTTTCCCAAAATTACCACAGTTTTTCCTACCTTAGTTTTAGGTGGTGATGATAAAAAACCCTATTCTCATCTCACCTCTGGTATTCCCGAAGTTACTAACTATATTAATATCATTCGTTTCTTACAAGCAGATGCTAGTTTTCACTTCATTCATGGCCGAGATATTGCCACAATTATCCAATATTTAATCGATTATCCACTACAACCCGGAGATCCACGCCGATTTGTTTTGGGGCAATCTTCCCTAACTGTTAATCAAGCTATAGAAGAAGTTTGTGCTTATTTCAATAAAAAGATTTATTTCCGCATTCCTTTGTCTTTGGGTTTAGCTAATTTAATTATTGTCTTATTTCGCATTCAAATGGCAGCTTGGGATAGATTCTGTATGAATTATCGTCATTTTAACTATGCTAATGCTATTAATCCTAGCAGTTTCAATTTACCAAATTACTGTGCAACAATGACTGATGTTTTGAAAATTAGCAAAGTCAAAAATGGCATTTAGATCATAGCCATTTTTAATCAGGGTATAGGTAATGGGTAATAGGTAATTTTATGTATAAGTTTAAATTAAGTAAGTCGGCGTAAAGAAATCAAACTATGTAAAGGTCAGTAAACAGGGATGCGGCTAAGAAACTATCTTAGTTAATCCGCGTCACCATACATATCATATATTATTGGCAGTCCTATCATGAGTAATTCTATCCGTTGGCAATCTAGCACAGCCGCACTCATGGCCATAGCCATTACAACAGGTGCAGCTACCCCATTTTTATCTTTTAGTCCTGTTTTTGCTCAAGGATTTAATCTCAATCAATCACGGACAATTAGTATTCCCTCCAATGTAACTTTACCTGTCACCTACGAAAAGGAGAAAGTTATTGTCAAACCCGGTGAAACATTAGCCTTAACTTTGAAAATAGCTGACAATATTACTGATAGTAACAGAAATATTTTAATTCCTGCTAATACTCAAGTTATCGGTGAATTACAACCAGTAAGATTAAATACTCGATCTTCTATCAATAACCAGCAAGGTGTGCGTTTTGTAGCTAGAGAATTGGTATTTCCTTCTGGACAAAGATTACAGATTTTTGCTAACTCTAAAACCATCACCCAAACAGAAACAATTACCAAAGGATCAAGCACTGGACAAATATTAACTGATGCGGCTATTGGTGCGGGTGCTGCTAGTCTGATTTCTTTGGTAACAGGTAACAAGAAAATTGAAGTTTTAGAACCTGTGGGTGGCGCAGCAGCGGGGGCTTTAGCTAGTGTATTATTGCGAAAACAAAAAGCTGAGGTTTTTGTGCTTAAACCTGAACAGGATTTAGATATTACTCTGACTTCAAATTTGGTGATCACTGGTCAATAGACTGAATTTGATGATATAAATAATAAAGCGATTTTTTCCTGAATTATGGTAAGCGATTGCTTTATTTTTATGTTAATCTCTCTCTTTTAGAGACTAATGATATATTGATTGTGGTGATATATTGATTGTGGGGTGGGCTTCTAGCCCGCCCCAGCCAACAATACTATCTGATCTTTATTTCAGCTTCATAACTTACCCTAGCTCGTAGTTATCACTTGATTCCTAAAAATCAGGGCTTTAGCCCTGACTAGGAACTGAATATTATAATTTTGATTATAATTTTGTGTGACACTTTGATGACACTTTATTGACAAAATTATCAGCTAGATATAATAATTCCAGATCATCAATATCAAAATCACCTGCTAATACATCTTTCACAGCGGATATTTGATCATTATCTCTAGAAATTCTCAAACATTCTTCTAAATCTACTGCTAAATCAAACAATGATATATCTCCTAAATACTTTCTAATTTTTATAGCTACATCATCATCACTAACCAAAAATTCTTTAATAGCATCAAATAACGGACTAGATATTTGATCATCTCCCCAAGTTTCTAACCAATCACTTTCTACATCTTCTACATAAATATGAACAAAATTTAATCCATAATTTAACCAATCTTGCTGCATATTCCGGGCTACTGCTAACGCTTCAGTCAGATTTTCGAGTTGAGCGTTGCTATTAGTTTGTTGTTGATTAACCATAAATGGCATTTTCAGCAGATTAATGATGTTGGCTAGGACACAGATTTCGATTTTAATATTTAGGAATCAGGAAAAATTCATATACTTTCCTTCGGCCAGATGATCACTGTTATACAGTGCAACATTGACTAATTGTTGAATGAAATCATTTTCTTGCGGATTATAACTCAAGAATAATCCTCTTTCTATTTCCCACAATTGCAGTGCATTTTGCCACTTTTGATATTTTTGAGCATGAAATTCTTCACTAACACTTGTGACTTGAATACAGAGTGGTTTATTTTGATGATTACTGACAATGAGGTCTGTGGCCATAGAAAGGTCAGCTATATAACGCCGCCAAAAATTCCCTTCACGATGGACAATATCTTGAGCTATATATTTAATGATATCACTATCAGCTTGATTAAATTCCCCCGCCATCATTTTTTTCTTCCAAATATAAAATTTGGTGTCTGTGGCGTTTATCCATTTAGGAAATAGATAACCGTACCAATATCTTTCATTGGCGGTCATTTGCTCAAACTGTAGTTTTTGCTCTTCTGCGGAGGGTAGAGATCTAATTGCTAACCAAACTCTAGAGTCTGTAATCACTTCTAATAAAAAAGCCACGACAATTGGTTTGGACATCAGAGAACCAAGCTTGATATGTTTAATCCAACGGTTGATCTCTATTAATTTTGTCATGAGACTTGGATCTATTTCAGAGGCTTGTTCAATCAGTAGGTTTAATTTATCCTTAATTTCTTTGGCTTGCAAACTGTATCCTATGGTAAAACACTAACTTAGTTACTAAAGGCTTATATCGAACTTGATCGGTAAATAAGATTGTTAAAAACATCATCATTATTTTATTTTACTACAGCACTGATAAATTCAGCGTTGTTTAATTTTCCTACCAAAGTAGGATGAGATGGGCATATCAGTAAATAATCTTTACATTCAGTGCAGCTTTATGAAAATCTCAACATTATTTAGTACAACTTAGTTAAGAATAGTTTTAGCCACAATATCGTTTTTATCCATCATGTCTCAACCAACTATAGAATCCATTTTACAGGAAAAGCGGCTATTTCCGCCTGACAGTGATTTTTCGCAAAATGCCCATATCAAAAGTTTAGCAGACTATCAGCGTCTTTACGACCAAGCAAAAGCCGATCCTCAGCAATTTTGGGCAGAATTGGCAGAAAATGAGTTACACTGGTTTCAAAAATGGGACACTGTACTAGATTGGCAACCGCCTTTTGTCAAGTGGTTTGTCAACGGTAAGATTAATATTTCTTATAACTGTCTTGACAGACATCTCACTACCTGGCGGAAAAATAAGGCTGCGTTGATTTGGGAAGGAGAACCGGGAGATTCTCGCACCCTGACATACTCCCAATTACATCGAGAAGTTTGTCAATTCGCTAATGTACTAAAACAATTAGGCGCGAAAAAAGGCGATCGCATTGGTATTTATATGCCAATGATTCCCGAAGCCGCCATAGCTATGTTAGCCTGTGCCAGAATTGGCGCACCCCATAGCGTTGTTTTCGGTGGTTTTAGTGCTGAAGCATTACGCGATCGCTTAAATGATGCGGAAGCAAAGATAGTAATCACAGCGGATGGTGGTTGGCGCAAGGATGCAATTGTCCCCCTCAAAGAACAGGTAGACAAGGCTTTAGAAAACAATGCAGTCCCCAGTATTACAGATGTGCTAGTTGTCAAACGCACAAATCAAACAATACAAATGGCAGCAGGTCGTGACCATTGGTGGCACGATTTACAAAAAGGCGTTTCTGCGGATTGTCCCGCAGAACCAATGGATAGTGAAGATATGCTATTTGTTCTCTACACTTCCGGTAGTACAGGAAAACCGAAAGGGGTAGTTCACACCACAGGAGGTTATAACTTATACAGTCATATTACTACCAAATGGATTTTTGATCTTCAGGACACAGATGTATATTGGTGTACTGCCGATGTCGGTTGGATTACAGGACATAGCTATATAGTTTATGGACCCCTCTCCAACGGTGCAACCACTGTCATGTATGAAGGTGCGCCCCGTGCTTCTAATCCCGGTTGCTTCTGGGATGTGATTGAAAAATACGGCGTGACCATTTTTTATACTGCACCAACCGCCATTCGTGCCTTTATTAAAATGGGTGAACATCATCCTAATAAACGTAATCTTTCTTCTCTGAGATTACTGGGAACTGTCGGTGAACCGATTAACCCCGAAGCTTGGATATGGTATCAAAAAATTATCGGTGGTGAACGTTGCCCAATAGTTGATACCTGGTGGCAAACGGAAACCGGTGGGATTATGATTACACCCTTACCTGGAGCAATTCCTACAAAACCCGGTTCAGCCACCCTACCTTTTCCCGGTATTATTGCGGATGTAGTGGATTTAGAAGGTAATTCCGTTCCTGATAATGAAGGTGGTTATTTAGCCATTCGTCATCCTTGGCCGGGAATGATGCGGACTGTGTACGGTGATCCTGAGCGTTTCCGGCGGACTTATTGGGAACATATTCCGCCCACAGATGGTAAATATACGTACTTTGCTGGCGATGGTGCGAGGAAGGATGAAGATGGCTATTTCTGGGTCATGGGGCGCGTAGATGATGTCCTGAACGTCTCTGGACACCGCTTGGGAACAATGGAAGTAGAATCAGCCCTAGTGTCTCATCCGGCGGTGGCTGAGGCTGCTGTAGTGGGTAAACCGGATGAATTGAAAGGTGAGGAAGTTGTAGCTTTTGTCACTTTAGAGGGAACTTATCAAGCCAGTGAGGAGTTAAGTAAGGAACTGAAAAAGCACGTTGTAAGTGAGATTGGAGCGATCGCTCGTCCCGGTGAAATTCGCTTTACTGATGCTTTGCCAAAAACGCGATCTGGTAAAATCATGCGTCGGTTATTGCGGAATTTAGCAGCAGGTCAAGAGGTGTCGGGAGATACTTCGACTTTGGAGGATCGCAGTGTGTTGGATAAGTTGCGGGAAGGGAATTAATTTGAAATAGTCTCACGCAAAGGCACAAAGACCCAAAGCAATCTGGGGTGGGCAATTTTGCCTACCCTAATTGTCTGAATCAGGATATCCAGGATTTAAGGATTTACAGGATTGAATAAATATCAATATACAGGGCTTGATAACCTATTAAATAGGTGTAAGCTAGAGTAAAATAACAGAGATGATATAAGTCAAGTCAAGAAATAAATGAGGTGAAATCATGACAACAAAAGAAGAACTAATCAAAGAAATTACTCAATCACCGGATTTTGTAATTGAAGAAGTCTTAAATTTCTTACTCTTCATTAAAAACAGGTTTAAGCAAAGAACTTCCGAAAGTCAAACTGGAGATGTTAGCAATAACTTATCATCTCCATCTTTTTGAAATTTCATTGATGATATTACTAGCCAAATTCCTCAAACAGAATGGGAAAAGCTACCACCTGATATGTCAAAAAATTTAGATTACTATTTATATGGTTCACCCAAGAGTGAAGAATGAAAAAAGTATTTGCTGATACAGGTTATTGGATTGCTCTACTAAATCCTCATGATGAATTGCATCTTAAAGCTAGAAATGTGACTGCATCTTTATTGCCTAATATACGTATAGTCACAAGTGAAATGGTATTTACTGAATTGTTAAATGCTTTTTCTAAACAAGGACTTCTTTTAAAAAGAGCAGCAATTAGTTTAATTAATCAATCTTTTAGTAATCCTAATATGGTATTGGGTTAAGCGAAAGCGCAACCCGATCAAAAGTTTGATAATATTAATTTTGGGTTTAACTTCACTGTATTATTCCATAATTGATGAAGGATTGATATTGATGACGAGAAGCAAGGAAAATAGTTTATGCAAGTAAGACAAGAAATTTTTGATACCTATTGGCGATTTGCTGCTATGCGTCAAGAAGTTTTTTTCAACAAACTTAAAAATGTACGACCACCTTGGACAAGCGATCCTATTCTTAATACTTATAAATTTTGTAATGCTTATCGAGTCAGTGATCGGGTTTCTCAATATCTGATCAAGAATGTAATTTATGATGAGAATAAGAGTCAAAATGAAGAAGAAGTGTTATTTAGGATACTGCTGTTTAAAATTTTCAATAAAATAGAAACTTGGGAATATTTAGAAAGCAAAATAGGGGATTATATTACACTGTCTAATTTTGATTTAGAGGGATATTCAAACATATTACAAGAAGCTATGAATATTGGATATGTGATTTATACCAGTGCTTATATGTCTTGTGCCAGTAAGGAGTTTGGTTATGATAAAAAGCACCAGAATCATTTAGCATTAATTGATAAAATGGTTGTCAAGGACAGGGTAATTAATCGCATAGTGAAAGCTAAAAGTTTAGAAGAGATTTTTCATATTCTTGAATCATATCCATTGTTAGGTAAGTTTATGGCTTACCAATTAGCAACAGATATTAATTATAGTGAAGTTATCAACTTTGATGAGAATAGTTTTACTATAGCAGGACCAGGTGCAGAACGGGGTATTGATAAATGTTTTATTGATACTAAAGGAAAAAGTTATGCTGATATCATTTATTGGATGACAGAAAATCAAGAAAATCAATTTCAACGTTTGGGTTTAAATTTTAAATCTCTCTGGGGTCGTCCACTCAAAGCTATAGACTGTCAAAATCTTTTTTGTGAAACTGATAAATACTGTCGAGCCGCTTTTCCTGATTTAAAAAGTAATCGCAAAAAGATCAAAGCCAAATTCACAGCAACTCCTCAACCAATTGATTATTTTTATCCACCTAAATGGTGTATTAATGATCAAGTTCAAGAAACTTTAGCACAGAGATTACCACCATTAGAAATTCCTAATTTGCAGGATAATGGTCAGCAATTATCTTTAGAGTTAGATTCTTTAGTAAAAACTACATCTGAAATTCCAAATTGTATATCAAAACAACATAACAAAAATGGGCAAAAAACTCCGATAAAAAAATCAAGCCTTTTTCAAAATCCAGATACAGAAAAATCTCAACAGTTGTGTCTGTTTTGATATCTTATACTATTTATAAATCAACAGTAATTCAGGGTAAAACATGAATAAGAAAAGAAAACCAGGATATGCTAAGTTCGACTATAAAGATCCAAAAAAGAGAAAATGTCGCTATTTACTACGGCGTATATGGGATGAAAATTTGCCGCAAGTTACCTTTGTAATGCTTAACCCAAGTACGGCTGGTGCAGGGGAAGAGGAAAATGATCCCACTATCAAGAAATGTATTGACTTGGCTAGGTCATGGAATTATGGTTCTCTTGAAGTAGTTAATTTATTCGCTTATATTGCAACAGAACCCAAAGAACTCAATGAAGCACTTAAAAAAGGAGATGACATTGTGGGACACAACAATAACCTTTATATTCTATCAGCCACAAAACGTGCTGAGTCAATTATTGTGGCGTGGGGAGCGGGGCTTGATAATTCCAGTGCGAAGAAATATCGTGTGGAAGAAGTGCTAAATCTCATTTCTTGTAAAACACTTTATTATCTTGTTGATAGTAAAGGTAATGGTGATGATTTAACAAAAAATGGACATCCACGCCACCCGCTACAACGTGATCGATCTCTTGACGAAAGAAAGATTTTTATTAAAAACGGGGCTTCCAAAAAATAAATTATCAAATATTTAAGGAATTGCATTATGAATTTTGCTGAATATCAAACAGAAGCACTGAATACCGATCAGATTCCTGCTGTTGAAGGTAGTGAATTAATCATACCCTTACTAGGTTTAGTTGGTGAGGTTGGTTCATTGATGACAGAATATAAAAAACATTTACGCGATGGAGATGCACACAAATTATTTAAAGAAGGAATTGCGGAAGAATTGGGAGATATGCTTTGGTATATTTCCAATATAGCCAGTAAGTTTAACCTCAATTTACAAGAAATTGCAGAAGATAATTTAAGAAAGTGCAATGACCGTTGGGGATGGAGAGATTCAACAGAAACAGATAATAAAAATACAAGTTACATCTTTGATAATGAATTTCCAGAACATGAAAGTTTACCACGACAATTTGAAGTAGAAATTACGGAAGTCAGCCAAGATAATTCAGTCAAAATGAAGGCATTTATTAACAAAGAACAGATAGGAAATGACCTTACTGATAATTCTTATAAAAGTGATGGCTACCGCTTTCATGACATTTTTCATTTTGCCTATGCAGCAGTTTTAGGGTGGTCTGTAGTTACTCGCAGTATCCTAAAACGTAAGCGCAAAAGTAATCCTCTTATTGACGAAGTTGAAGATGGAGGTCGTGCAGTAGCTATTGAAGAAGGTATATCAGCACTTGTATTTAGCTATGCTAAAGATCATGGTTTATTAGAAGGTGTTTCAACTTTAGATTATCAACTATTGAAGACTATTAAAAATATGACATCTCATTTAGAAGTTTCTCAATGTTCGCTAGGAGATTGGGAGAAGGCCATTTTAATGGGCTATGATGTCTGGCGACAGGTGGAAAAAAATCACGGAGGAACAGTAGTTGTTGACCTTGATGTAGGTTTGATAACCTATCAAATAGGTGTAAGTTAAAGTAAACTAACAAGTTGAGTTAGGATTTTGCATCTGTTACTATCTATTAATTTTAAATCCTTCTCACCACCCTCAAAAACCCACCCCACACCTCAGACAGATGAACAGGTATAGACTCAGCATCTAAAATGTCAAAATCAGAATCAAAGCCAAAGCCCGATTGATACCAAAAGTATGGATTCCAACTTTCATATTTGGACGCTGACACCTACAGATGTTTACAAGACCCTCATAACCACGCCCCAAGGTATCAGCGAGGCGGAAGCAAATTTAAGATTAAAACAATCTGGTTATAACGAACTACCCGAACCCCAAACACGCCCTTTAATTCTCCGTTTTACCGACCAATTAACCCATTTTATGGCCTTGCTGTTGTGGGTAGCGGGAATATTAGCTTTTATTTCCCAAACACCAGAATTAGGTTGGGCAATTTGGGCAGTAATTTGGATTAATGCTATCTTTAGTTTTTGGCAGGAATATCAAGCGGAAAAAGCCTTATCAGCCCTGAAAAAAATCTTACCTTCCCAAGCCAAAGTTTTTCGAGATGGAAAATTATCTGTAATTGCTGCCCGTGAATTAGTTAGCGGCGATGTCATGCAGTTAGAAGAAGGTGATAAGATATCCGCTGATGCCAGAATTATTCAAAGTCAATCTTTATATGTAGATGTTTCCGTACTCACAGGAGAATCTTTGCCCGTTCCCCGCATTAGCGAACCTGTCACCGCCGCCAATATCCATGCTTCAGAAGCTAGTAACTTAGTATTTGCAGGTTCTACCGTGGCCGCCGGTCGGGGACTGGCGGTAGTCTATGCCACAGGCACACATACGGAATTTGGTCAAGTCGCCCATCTTACAGCCCATGTGAAGCGGGAAGCCAGCACTTTAGAAGTGCAAATTTCCAGAGTAGTTCACATCATTACCATCATTGCTTTGAGTATGGGGGTGGTGATATTTTTATTAACTAAGTTGCTGGTAGGAATGCAACTCAAAGAAAGTTTCATTTTTGCCATTGGTATTATTGTGGCATTTGTCCCCGAAGGTTTATTACCTACTGTCAGTCTAGCCTTAGCTATTGGTGTCAAACGCATGGCCGCTAAAAATGCTTTGGTGCGGCGTTTGTCAGCGGTGGAAACCCTGAGTGCAACAACTGTTATTTGCACCGATAAAACTGGGACTTTGACTAAAAATGAAATGACTGTCCGCCAATTGTGGATTCCCAATACTCAGATTAATGTGACTGGGGTGGGTTATGAACCCAAGGGAGAAGTGGAAATTATTACGGAGGATTTACGAACCACAGAGGCACAGAGGACGCGGAGAAATGAGGGTTTGAGGGATATGTCTCAGGTGCGGTTAATGTTGGCTGGTGCGGCACTCTGTTCTAATGCGCGGTTAAATCATCCCCCTAATTCTCATCAATGGCAAGTATTGGGTGATCCTACGGAAGGGGCGTTATTGGTGGCTGCTATTAAGGCGGGGTTGAAGTTGGAGGAGTTGCAACACCAAGCCCCAAGGGTTCGGGAAATTCCTTTTGATTCTCACCGGCGAATGATGACGGTTTTATTACAGGGAAATTTGCAGTTAGATGATAGGGAAAATTCCCAGTATTTGATTTTTACCAAGGGATCAACTTTAGATGTATTGCAACATTCGCGGTATTTATGGCATTCAGGGGAAAGGCTGGAATTGACCCCAACCCAGCGGGAGGAAGTTGTCGCGGCTAATGATCAATTAGCAAGTCAAGGTTATCGTGTCTTGGGGGTGGCTACTAGGCAAGGTGGGGCGGAATTAAATCACTTAGATGATAATTTGTTAGAACAGGATTTGACTTTTTTGGGATTGGTGGCGATGATTGATCCAGCGCGGCCAGAAGTTGCCGATGCGATCGCTCTTTGTCATCGTGCCGGGATTCAAGTGACGATGATTACAGGTGATTATGGCTTAACAGCGGCAGCAATTGCACAACGTATTGGTTTAGCCAACGGTAAACCCAGAATCATCACTGGTGAACAATTGGGACATCTTTCTGATACCCAATTGCGCCAAATCCTCCACAAACACAAAACCGGGTTAGTATTTGCCAGGGTAATGCCAGAACAGAAACTCAGATTAGTGGAAGCATATAAAACCCTTGGTCATGTCGTCGCTGTTACTGGTGATGGTGTCAACGATGCCCCCGCTTTACGCGCTGCTAATATCGGCATTGCTATGGGAATTAGCGGTACTGATGTTGCCCGTGAAGCTGCGGATATTGTTCTCATAGATGATAATTTTGCCACCATTGTCGCCGCCGTTGAACAAGGTCGGTCAGTGTATCAAAACATCCGCAAATTCATGACTTATATTCTCGCTTCCAATATGGCGGAGTTTTTGCCTTTCCTGGCAATGGTGTTTTTGAAAATACCCCCAGCCCTGGTAATTTTGCAGATATTAGCCATTGACTTAGGTACAGATATGCTGCCCGCACTGGCATTAGGGGCAGAAAAACCGGAAGCTGGTTCAATGGAGTTACCACCCCGCAAAAAATCCCAACCACTCTTAGATTTACCTTTATTGTTACGTGCTTACTGCTTTTTAGGACTGCTGGAAGGTTTGGCAGGTATGGGGGGATTTTTCTTTGTTTGGTGGACAAATGGTTATAATATGACCCAATTACAGGCACTTAGTACCAGTATTTTATCGCACTCGGCTAATGCCGCTACAATGGCCATTTATCATCAAGCAACAACAATGACTTTAGCCGTAATTGTGGCTTGTCAAGATGGTAACGTTTTTGCCTGTCGTTCAGAACGGTTTTCGATTTTGCGTTTGGGGTTTTTTACTAACCGCTTGATTTGGGCAGGAATTGCGGTGGAATGGTTTCTAATTCTCTCTATTATTTATTCTCCTACTCTGCAAAAAATCTTCTCTACCGCAGCTTTAAAACCATCATATTTGCTAATTTTATTGTTTTGTCCACCGTTGATATTAATAGCTGATGAATTGCGAAAACGAATTATTAGCGGGACTTAGGCAAACAATTTGAGATTATCAGCTGTTGTGTATTTAATTTGTATAAATCTGGCGGGCAAGATGCCCACCCCACAAGATTTAATAATTATCGGGCAAGATGCCCACCCCACAAGATTTAATAATTATCGGGCAAGATGCCCACCCCACAAGATTTAATAATTATCG
>NZ_JACJPZ010000018.1:0-77480 GCF_014696335.1 Dolichospermum sp. FACHB-1250 | reverse complement strand
AGAACTCGATGTAATTCTATTAATCGAATGGCCATCATTACCAAATAAGCTGATAAAGAATTTTTACCTAAAGTTCTCACTAATAAATCTAATAATTGATACAATTCACCTTTTATATCTTGAATTTCATCTAAAAATCTTTCTGATTCAATTCCCCAAGTCCAAGTATCTTCAAAAGCTGTAATTTGAGCTTCAGAACTTCCACCAGTAGAATTTTTGAAGAGAATATTATAATTAGCTTGAGAGTTAAAAGGTGGATCAAGATAGATTAAATCAATACATTCATCAGGAATATTTTCTCTGAGGACTTGTAAGTTATCACCGTAGTAAAGACGTTTCATAGATGTTGACATGACTAGTTTATAAATATTTTAAACTAAATATTATAACATATTATAACATATCTCCATAAAAATCCTCATCTAATAACTGTTGTAAAGTAAAAGGTAAATCAAGAGGATATTCTGATTCATCTGGTTTTCTCACTCCTAACTTAGCATTTTTACTTTCTTTAATTGCCAGTTTTCTAGCATCAGCATAAGCGATAAAAATTACCTCATGCAGATAATTTTTAAAAGAAGGATTTTCTTGTAAATCTTTTTTAATTCTAAAGCGATGTTCAGTAATAGCAATGTACCAACTTACTTTCATCATTTCAGTAATCATCTTTTATCAATCATAATGATATTTACAAGACAGAATAATCAATAAATCTTCTTCTATCTTGTAAACTAATCTATGTTCATCTGTAATTCGTCTTGACCAGTAACCTTGCAATTCATATTTTAGTGGTTCTGGTTTACCTATCCCAGAAAATGGTTCTCTTTGGATATCTTTAATTAATTCCAAGATTTTTTTAAAGACTTTTTTATCTTCCTTTCCCCACTCACCCAATTGTTCAAAAGCTTCTGGTTCAAATGCTACTTTTTTCATATTCATCTAAATCAACATAAATTAGGTTGCCTTTGTCTACATTTTCCATAGCTTTGAGTAGATGTTGTTTGTTAGCTTCTGATTTGAGAAGATAGGTAGTTTCATCTTCTTCAATAGGTGATTCAACTAGGATAATAACTTCTACAACTGTCCCTGCTGGTAATTCAGTGGTAGATAGTTCGATTTTGCCATCTTTACCGACAATAGCCTTTTGTTTAATTCCACTGAGCATAATTTTTAATTACTCTGATAAAGTCAGATGTACTTATTCTATTCTAACTCTATTATTTGAATAAATTAAGCCGCCTGTTCTGCTAAAAGGGGAATGACATGATATTTATCTCCAGTGACTTTTATTTCACCATCATGCAGAGGAATTTGACCGCCATTAATATCTATTCTATAGCCAATTGCGCTGGCAAGATAGAGTCCATATTGCGATCGCTTCGCTCGTTATCGGTAACGCTCTTGTTGTATTTTTGCGGTATTTATCCAACACACCACGCAAATGTTAAAAAACATTTCGCTATCTTGTCAAGATACAACACTACAAGGATAATTAACTAAGCATGGTTATGTGTTGCAATATCAAATAATATACAAGCTTATTGTATAACGCTGTTGAAGTTTTTACAAGTAGGGAAAAATTATGAATTTACCAATTCAAGTTACCTTTGCATTAGCAAGTTGGGTTGCTAAAGGCTTACAAGATGGAACTCTTGAACGGGTTGGGGGTGTAATTCGAGATGTAACAAGTAAGAAAATTGTAACTTGGTTGCGAGACAGTAATTCACTTGATCCTTCAGTAATCTCCGTTGCATCTGAAGGTTTTTCTGATGTGAATAAGCGTTTAGATGGTGTTGAGAATCAAATAGATTCAATTGGGCAAACTTTACAAGTTTCTCAAAGTATTTTGCAAGTATCTACTGCTGCTAGTATTCTCAATCTTGGTGTTTCTGTGATGGGTTTTGCTGTTATAGCACAGCGCCTAAATGAGATAGAAAATCAACTAAAGCAAGCGCAGGAATTGTTAAATAAAATCAATCGCAAAATTGATATGAGTTTTTATGTTAACTTCCGTGCTGGAATCGAATTAGCGATTAATGCCTTTACAATGAATAAAATTGAAAACCGGAGAAGCAGCGCGTTACAAGCTATTAATCGTTTCTTAGAAGCAGAACATATTTACAAAGATTACACCGTTAATGAACTTTCCCAAAAAAGCCAAATAATTGATAAATATCTACTCACATTATATTTAGCTTATATTGCCGAAGCTCGTTGTTATTTAGAACTAGAAGAACATGAAACAGCAATTCGTCGTTTTCAAGAAGGAACAAAAGTTATAAGGTTACTGGTTAATAACTACATTGAGATCATGCTTACTTCTAATCCAGCAGTGTATCTACATCCAGAATTTCAAGGACAAATAGACTTAAAGAGATTAGCAAAAATTTATCAATGGATAAATTCGGATTTAGATGAAAATGCTGTATTTGAAAATCAACGTAAAAATATATTTAAAATTGCCAAAGATCATACACAATGGATTGATTCATTACCACCTGCAATTTTAAATCGTATCGAAGTGCAAGGTGGATGGTTTGGTCCAAATCACGGTGAATTAAAACAAGCAGCTTTTCAAAGACTTCCCCAAGTATTTAAAGTAATGGAATCAATGATTGAAACTAACAACAGATTTGAATCTTACCAAACAGAAATACAAGCAATATCTCAATTAGGAATTAGTTTTCATGAATGGTTGCAATTAAAACCATCTACAGAACCAAAACCAGAAGGTGCAGAATTAATGTTTATTATTCCTTCTCAACCTTTAGAATTACCTGGTTAAAACTGTATTTCCTCAACACCTTGACGAATAGCATCTTCCATATCTTCCAGTGTTGCAGGTTCACCATCATATTTCAAACAACCTGCTACATCTTCCAATTTAGTTACTGGAAAAGGCTTTTTAGTTTTTAATAAATCTGCCACAGTACCTTTTTTAGCCGTACCTGCTGACAAAGCGGCTAAAGTTTGCTCTGCATTCTTAGCGATTTCTAAACGACGTTTTTCAATCTTCCTTTTCTTAATTAATTCTACTAAAAAATCCTGATCTTCTTGAGAAAGATTTTCCACATATTCAATTACCTCTTGAAAAGATATAGTTTTATTCATAATCAACCCCTAACCACTGCACTTAAAAAACAACTTACCAAAATTATAACATTCATCTTCTCTTCCTCTGTGTCCTCTGTGCCTCTGCGGTTCGTTATTTCATAAAAAAAGGACGAACTCAAAAGCCCGTCCTGAATATTTCCGAAAAAACCTAAATCTTCGCTTCTTCTCTTACCAACTTATCCCAACCCAAATCCTTCAAATTATTATTCCTTCTTAAAGGACGAGTTACCAACTCCAAAACATCACGCGCATTACCAAAACCGTGAATTTGAGCAAAGGTAAACTCCACAGACCACTTAGTATTAATACCTCGTGCTTCCAGAGGATTAGCATGAGCCATACCAGTAATTACCAAATCTGGTTTTAACTCATAAATTCGTTGCACTTGATTGTAATTATCTGGCTTTTCAACAATAGTTGGTAAAGGTGAACCCATTTCCTGACAAGTCTTTTCTAACAAAGCTAATTCCGCAGCTTGATAGCGTTTATCCATGTAAGGAATCCCGATTTCTTGAACAGTCATACCACAACGAACTAAGAACCGGGCTAGGGAAATTTCTAATAAATTATCACCCATGAAAAATACAGATTTACCGCGAATTAATTGCACGTATTCTTCTAAATTTTCCCACATTTGCGCTTCTCTTGCATCTAAACCCTGGGGTGTAATTCCAAATACAGAGCAGATTTTTTCTACCCATGCCCGTGTTCCGTCAGGACCAATGGGGAATGGTGCGCCTATGAGTTTACACTTGCGGCGACGCATTAAAGTTGTCGCAGTCCGACTGAGGAAAGGATTGACACCAGCGACATAATACCCTTCTTCAATCACAGGTAATTCTGTAAATCTTTTTGCGGGGAGCCACCCAGAAACTTTGATACCTTGTTTTTTCAGTTCTAAGGTTAATTGTGTAACTACTGGATCAGGTAAAGAGCCAAAAAGTACCAAGGGCGGATGATTTACGTACTCAGATTCATCTTGGGCTACATCTTCTTTTTTCTTACCGAAATTCATCAACTTCTGAATGGCGTTACGCTCGCCTTTTTCAGTTTCGGATGTGGGAGACTTTTCAGGACAACGATGAGCCATAGCGGCTAACACAGTGTCCTCTCCTTGGGTAAATGCGTAGTCGAGGCCGTTAGCACGAGCGACAACGATAGGAATACCAATTTCTGCTTCTAATTTAGGCGCTAAACCTTCCAAATCGGTTTTAATAATTTCCGTAGTGCAAGTACCAATCCAGACAATTACACTGGGATTGCGATCGCGTTTAATTTGCTGACATAATCGTTTTAATTCTTCATAATCATTCAATTGTGCGGAAATATCCCCTTCTTCTAATTCAGCCATAGCATAGCGAGGTTCTGCAAAAATCATCACTCCCATGGCATTTTGCAGGAAGTAACCGCAGGTTTTTGTGCCAATAACTAAAAAGAAACTATCTTCAATTTTTTGATATAACCAAGCCACACAACTAATCGGACAAAAAGTGTGATAATTTCCAGTTTCACATTCAAAATTTAAAGCTTCTGGTTGTTGAGCAACGGTCATTTTAATATTCTCCTTTTCATTTTTTCAGATTGTCAAACAGATAATTGAGGATGAAAAATTAAGTCAAAAGGCAGAAGCCAAAATTTATTAAATTTATTAAATTTATTATATTTATTAAATCTTAAACTTTGACTTTTGACTTTTATCACCCGCTTTCAATAATTAATTGTCAGGAAAAAGACGAGCCATTTCGGATTCATTAAATACCTCGGATGGCAATTCTTCTATTAACAAATTGTTATTTTCTTCACCCTGGTGCAAGGATTTTTTATCACCCCAGATGTCCGATACTACATCATCAAACCGATTTTTTGCTGATGTACTTAGTTCATCCAAGGAATTATCTACAGATAAATTCATCCCATTCAAAGCATTGCTATTAACTGAAGCGGGAGCAGTAACTTCCGGGTTATCGCTTGTATCTGTCAAATTAGAACCAGGAGGAAGGGAGACATGACCGGAATTATCCATGGTTTTTCCACTGGATACTGCTTCTGACTCCTGAGCAATTTCCGGTTCAGAGATATGTTCCATGACCACAGCCGGGTGACGGGAATATATCTCTTGTTCTAAACTGGGACTAAGACGATTACCAAGGACAATATCTGAGTCAAAATTCAAGCCCAGAACTTCAATCAAACTATCCACATCTGGATTGAGTTTAGCAAAGGGAAGCATTAGCTGGGCTAATTTCGGTTCTAAAGTATTGATCACCCCTAGAATGAGATAAGAAGACGGTCGTTGACCGCCATCAGGGGTGTAAACTGATTCAACAGTCATCAGCACAGTAATCCATTCACGATTTGCTTGAAAGAATTGCAACCACTTTTGCTTGAGTGAATCTGTAAAACTATCAAAAAAAGCCATACGCCCATTCTGAGAGGTAAAATGTTTTAGACAATCATCAAGTCTAGTTCCTCATCAGGATTTACGGCTTGTGTTTTGACAGGATTGAGATAAAAATCCGATAATAGGGAAAACAGTTCACGGTCAGGAGAGTCATTGGGAACAACACCTTCTGGTCGGGCGAGAATTTGATCAGCTATATTCAGGTAATAATCGCAAACGTAAGCAAGAGAAGGATCTGACTCGGCCATTTCAAACAGAGTTTTACCTTTAACACGGGAAACCCGAATATCTTCAATTAAAGGTAATACCTCTAAAACAGGCATGGGTACGGCTTCTATATATTTCTCAATTAAATCACGCTTAGAAGTCCGATTACCAATTAACCCGGCTAAACGCAATGGATGAGTGCGGGCTTTTTCCCGTACCGAGGCAGCAATCCGGTTAGCGGCAAATAAGGCATCAAAGCCATTATCTGTAACAATTAAACAGTAATCTGCATAATTTAAAGGTGCAGCAAAGCCACCACAAACAACGTCACCAAGTACGTCAAATAAAATTACATCGTACTCATCAAAAGCATTAAGTTCTTTTAATAATTTAACTGTTTCCCCAACTACATAGCCACCACAACCAGCACCGGCTGGGGGTCCACCTGCTTCAACGCAATCAACACCGCCATAGCCTTTATAAATTACATCCTCAGGCCAGACATCTTCGTAGTGATAATCTTTTTCTTGCAGGGTGTCAATAATGGTGGGAATCAAAAACCCTGTCAAGGTAAAGGTGCTGTCATGTTTAGGATCACAGCCAATTTGTAGCACTTTTTTACCGCGTTTAGCTAGGGCTACAGAAATATTACAACTGGTTGTAGATTTGCCGATTCCACCTTTTCCGTAAACTGCTAGTTTCACTTTTGTGCCTCTCTTATAGTTTTTTGACAAACTTTGAAATCAAACATTTACCCGCATCCATTCTGCTCCAGCAATGGGTGAGGTATGTAAGTGCCATTATTGTGCAAATTCTCCAGAATGCAAAGGGGGTTGTAATTTAAAAAATGTCGATATATGGCTTTTAATAATGAAAATTTAAGATTTTATGATAAAATTAGCTGCTAATTACCTAAAAAGCTCTAAAAATATCAAAAATAAGATTTTTATTTAGTATTTTTATAAAAATAGTTTCAAAAGACAAAAAAAATATCCTATGTAAAAATTGATTGATTCCATAGTGTTTGCTGATTGTGATCTCAATTGATCATATTCGACAAATTTCGGGTGTATGCTAGGAAAAACCTATGGTCAGCAATAAGTTGCCCATAAAAGGAGGATGTTAAAATCAGGGTAATTAGGGGATCTGAAAGCTGAAGAAAATTGAAAGTGAAGAGATATTGACAAGGGTGACTTCCTTCTGAGTCAGAATTAAACCTGGATTAGTAAATATTTATTAAATTAGGAAATATGGGAAATATCTGATATAAAACTTAACAACTGACTACTAACAACTGACCAATGACGAAAAGACAAAAATTTCCTTACTTAGTTGGTTCTAAATGGACTGCACAACAGAAAGTTGATGGTTGGAGACATTTTCAGGTCGTTAACCGCAAAAACCAGGGTAAGTGGGTATATGCGGAAATGGTGGCAGCCTGTGATCCTCAAGTCCGCTTTTGGTTAAATGCTAAATTATTACAAGATAACTCCCAATGGTACGCTGGGTGGCAAACTTTACAAGAAATTAACTCCATTGACAGCAATTAATTTCAGCAATTAAACTGCTTTTAACCTAAAAACCATAGATTTTCGGAATTGGGGGTTAATATACTGGTATAGTAAAAGTCACAGTTGATCCAAATCCTTCACCAAGACTATAAAAATGTACCTCACCACCCATGGCTTGTATTAGTCTTTGGGATATAACCAGTCCCAAACCTGTACCACCATATTGACGAGTCCGAGAACCATCAACCTGAGAGAATAATTGAAATAGTTTATCTTGGTTGTCTGGAGAAACCCCAATACCTGTGTCAGTAACAGTAACTTTGACTGTTGCGGGGTGTTTGTGTGGTATTAAATCTGCACTGACAGTGATACCACCTTGATGAGTAAATTTAATGGCATTACCCACCAAATTCAGCATTACCTGTAATAATCTTTGATAGTTACCTTGGACAAGGATTTTATCAGAGATTGTCAGTATTTCCATCTGGAAACTGAGATTTTTGATTTCAGCTTGAGGACGGGTAAGATGTTCAATATGCTGAAATAAATCCTTGAGGTTAACTGGTGAAAAGTCTAACTCTATTTTGCTTGTTTCGATGTCGGCGGCATCTAAAATGTTATTCAGGATGTTTAAAAGGTGTAAAGACAATTGATGGGCTTCTGTGATAAATTCATTTTGTTCTTCTGGGTGATCCGTCATTCCTGCCAAAATTAGCTGTAAAAAGCCAATTATGCCGTTAAGGGGGGTGCGAATTTCGTGGGAGATATTGGATAGAAATTCACTTTTTAAACGTTCGGCTGCTTCAGCTTTTTGCTGATATTTTTCTACTACTTTATATAAATTAGCATGAGCGATCGCTGTTCCTATTTGTTCTGCTACTTCTTTAGCTAATTCTAATTCTGCTTGTTGCAATTGGTAGCATTCATGAGCAAAACTGAGAACAAGTAAACTATTAGCTTGACTTTGATAATAAGTAGCAACAGCCATAACTTTGTACTGTTGAGACTGATGATCATCTGCAATTACCATGACCACAGGCTTTAAGGTAGCTAAGGCCTGAGCAAAAGCTGGTTCAGAAGATATGTCTATTTCCGAACCAAGTATAGAAGTTTCTTCCGGCTGAAGATATTCAGCAATTACCTGTACTTTTTTACTAGTGGGTTCACAAGGACAAATAATACAGTGTTTTAGCTTGAGTGTTTTTCCTAAACTATCAACTGTTTTTTGCCAAATAACATCTAAATCTAGGATTTGGCGAATATTTTTGCTGATTTTAGTTAATAACTTTTGGTGTCGCTGCGATCGCAAAAACGACTCAATTGATGTCAATGTTTTTACTGACTGATTTACTGCATGAGGGTTAATTTTTGATGGTAACAATCTACCCATCACCAAAACTGTAGTTATCGGTTGACCAAATTGGGGTAAAATGGGGGTAATTGTCAATTCCAACTCGAATAATTCAATATTGCATTTAAACCAACATTTCACCCTTTCTGGTACAGAACTGCTTAAAATCCGGTGTAAATGTTCTAGATAAACAACTTTATCTACCGGAGCAAAGCTATCATTCTCATTCAGGAATTCAACTATTCTCTCAGTATCACAACCTAAATATGCGCTGTGATCCCAATGAAAATGTAGATAACGACCAGAACTATCTTGTGTGTACACCAACTCCGCTCCCAGAGTTGGGAATAAACCATCTGTACTCAGAGGTGTAAATTCCAGATTTGGCGGAATTAAGTTCAGAAATTGGGTATTGGCAATAATAGTCATTAACCGAGTTGGATAGACAAGGGGCTACAAACTGCTTTCCATTGTGCTGATACTACAGCTACTTGTATTTTCCCATAAACTTTGACATTTTCTACGTTTTTGAATGGTGGATTTTTGAGTTTTCTGACATTCAATGCGTTAAATTTGACCCAGTAGTTCTAATCATTCCATTCACCGCGAGGGGGAATAGGTGTGCGGACGGGGGTACGTGTTAACTCATCATCTCTGTTAAAATCTCCTCGTAGCCATTGACGGATAGCTACCTCAATCACTTTACTGGGATCATTGGTGAGATGTTGAATTTGTTCTATTAATTCAGAATCTAAATGGAGCGCGATTTCTTTTTTGTCAGCGCGTCCGGTATCTGTATTTCTAGGCTGTTCTTGCATATTCATGGGCTTAAATACTGTGAATTTTTTTTCTCGAAACCGTGATCAATCAGTTATGATATTTATAATCTGTGCCTATTTAATTGTAGGCTGCCAAGTCAGCATCACTAGGAGCTATAAATAGATTTAACATAATAACGTAAGTTGTTAGTTAGGCGCGGTGTCAGAATTAGAATGTCCAAAATTAAGGATTAAACAGCTTGAAAACAGGGATTTTATCACCAATTACCCATTACCTATTACCAGTCTCGACTAGATAACTAGCAACTTGAGTTAAAATACATGAAGTAAATAGTTTCACTTTGGTTTGCTTGAGGGCAAAAATGGTATATGACTGACGTTCCCGCAGATCGCATTCGCAATTTTTGTATTATTGCTCACATTGACCACGGGAAATCAACTCTCGCTGATCGTTTACTACAGGCCACTGGTACTGTAGAAGATAGACAGATGAAGGAGCAGTTTCTGGATAACATGGATTTGGAACGGGAGCGCGGCATTACAATTAAGCTGCAAGCGGCCCGGATGAATTATACTGCTAAGGATGGTCAGCAGTATGTTCTCAATTTAATTGATACCCCTGGTCACGTGGACTTTTCCTATGAAGTGTCCCGTTCTCTTGTTGCTTGTGAAGGGGCATTACTGGTTGTGGATGCGTCCCAAGGCGTAGAAGCACAAACCTTAGCCAATGTCTATTTAGCCCTAGAGAGTAATCTAGAAATTATCCCGGTTTTAAATAAAATTGATTTACCAGGGGCTGAACCAGAGCGAGTAATTGGGGAAATTGAAGAAATTATTGGTTTAGACTGTAGTGGGGCAATTTTAGCTTCTGCTAAGGAGGGAATTGGTATTCCTGAGATATTAGAAGCTATTGTCGAACGAGTTCCCCCACCAGCTAATACTATCAATGAAAGTCTCCGAGCCTTGATTTTTGATAGTTACTACGATAGCTACAGGGGTGTAATTGTTTACTTCCGGGTTATGGATGGAACTGTGAAAAAAGGCGATCGCATTTACTTAATGGCATCAGGTAAAGAATATGTCATTGATGAGTTAGGTATTCTGGCGCCGACTCAAAAGCAAGTAGAAGAGCTTCACGCTGGAGAAGTGGGGTATTTAGGCGCGGCTATTAAAGCAGTAGCTGATGCTAGAGTAGGAGATACTATTACTCTATGTAAGAACAAAGCGGCAGAGGCTCTACCCGGTTATGCAGAAGCTAACCCGATGGTATTTTGTGGTATGTTTCCCATAGACGCAGATCAGTTTGAAGACCTACGGGAAGCTTTAGAAAAACTAGAACTCAATGATGCTGCGTTACAGTATGAACCAGAAACCTCTAGCGCCATGGGTTTTGGTTTCCGGTGCGGGTTTTTGGGATTACTACACATGGAAATTGTCCAGGAACGCCTAGAACGGGAGTATAATCTAGATTTAATCATTACCGCGCCTTCAGTGGTGTACAAAGTCGTCACCAATAAAGGTGAGGAATTATACATTGATAATCCTAGTCGTTTACCCAGCCCCAATGAACGGGAGAGAATTGAAGAACCCTACGTCCAGGTAGAAATGATTACTCCAGAAATCTACGTCGGTTCTTTAATGGAGTTGTCACAGAACCGTCGGGGAATCTTCAAAGATATGAAATATCTTACCCAAGGACGGACTACACTTACCTATGAATTGCCCTTAGCGGAAGTTGTCACCGACTTTTTTGATCAAATGAAATCCCGTTCTCGCGGTTACGCCAGTATGGAATATCATTTGATTGGTTATCGGGAAAATCCCCTGGTAAAATTGGATATTATGATTAACGGTGATCCAGTAGATTCTTTAGCCATGATTGTCCACCGAGATAAAGCTTATAATGTCGGGAGAGCAATGGCGGAAAAATTGAAAGAACTCATTCCCCGTCATCAATTCAAGGTCCCCATTCAAGCATCCATTGGTGCTAAAGTCATTGCTAGTGAACATATCCCGGCTATGCGAAAAGATGTCCTCGCTAAATGCTATGGTGGCGACATCAGCCGGAAAAAGAAACTGTTACAAAAGCAAGCCAAAGGTAAAAAACGGATGAAGGCTGTCGGTACAGTTGATGTACCCCAGGAGGCTTTTATGGCTGTTTTAAAGCTGGATAAAACCTAAATTCCAGATTTTTATTTTTGGACTATTTATGCCATCTCGCTTGTAAGAGTGAATACAGGCGAGTTGCTCCTGAAAAGGGTTAAGCGACAACCGACACAAAAAAGTAGTAGGGTGGGTTAGCGCAGCGTGACCCGCCATTATCCCCTAAATTATGGATAGTCCGGGGAAAAGCAAAAGTTTTTTAAATCCTTGACAAAAGATAAAAAATCTGTTAGAAGTGATAATTTGTGGAAACTTTACCCTTTAATATAATCTCTTGGCTAACGTCATTGTCATAGGTGCCCAGTGGGGCGATGAAGGAAAAGGTAAAATAACTGACTTACTCAGCCGCTCCGCAGATGTGGTGGTACGTTACCAAGGAGGAGTTAACGCTGGGCATACAATCGTAGTCCAAGGTCAGACGTTTAAGCTGCACTTAATCCCCTCTGGTATTTTATATCCAAAAACCGAATGTATTATTGGCTGTGGAACAGTCATAGACCCACAGGTTTTAATCAAAGAACTGGATCAACTAGAACAATTAAATATTTCCACGGCTAACTTGTTGATCTCACAAACGGCTCATGTCACCATGCCTTATCATCGGATGATTGACAAGGCTTCGGAGGAAGTGCGGGGGAATCATAAAATCGGGACAACTGGTAGAGGTATTGGACCGACCTACGCTGATAAATCGGAACGGACAGGCATCAGGATGTTAGACTTGATGGATGCCGATGGACTGCGTGAGCAATTGGAGTGGACGATCAACTATAAAAATACCATTTTGGAAAAGCTGTATAATCTGCCGCCCCTTGATCCGCAAGCGGTAATTGAGGAGTATTTAGGTTATGCTGAACGGTTGCGTCCTTTTGTGGTTGATACTTCGTTACAAATCTATGATGCGGTTTTAAGACGACGAAATATTTTGTTTGAGGGCGCACAGGGGACTTTACTTGACTTGGATCACGGGACTTATCCCTATGTTACATCCTCTAATCCAGTGGCTGGCGGGGCTTGCGTTGGCAGTGGGTTAGGACCGACAATGATAGATCGGGTGATTGGTGTATCCAAAGCCTACACTACAAGGGTAGGAGAAGGCCCATTCCCTACGGAACTAAATGGCGAAATTGGCGACTTATTAGGCGATCGCGGTGCGGAATTTGGCACAACTACGGGGCGCAAACGTCGTTGTGGTTGGTTTGATGCGGTAATTGGACGCTATGCGGTTCGCATTAACGGCATGGATTGTATTGCTATTACTAAACTTGATGTTCTCGATGAATTAGAGGAAATTAATGTTTGTGTAGCTTATGAAATTGATGGTGAACGTTGCGAACACTTCCCCACTAGCGCCCGGATGTTCACCCGTTGTCGTCCTATTTATAAAACCTTACCAGGATGGCAAGTGTCAACAAGTCACTGTCGTACCCTCGAAGAGTTACCACCGCAAGCACTAGACTATCTAAGATTCTTAGCAGAATTGATGGATGTCCCCATTGCGATCGTTTCTTTGGGAGCAAGTCGTGATCAGACTATCATTGTAGAAGACCCTATTCACGGTCCAAAACGCGCTCTGTTGCATCCAAATGGTACTCCCGTTTAGTCAGTGGTCAGTGGTCAGTGGTCAGTAGTAAAATAACTGATAATTGACTACTAACATCTAACAACTAACATCTAACATCTAACATCTAAAAATAGTATGGCTATTACACTCGAATCTAAAACCCGTCCAGAAGGTAGCAAACCCAGAGCTTTGCGCCGTTCTGGCTTAATTCCCGCTAATTTGTACGGTCACAACGGAACTGAATCAATTTCTTTAGTTCTTGACGCTAAAGTTGTAGAACGTTTACTCAAGCAAGCTGCTCCTAATCAAACCGAAGTGGAATTAAGCATTCCTGAATTAGAATGGACTGGTACAACTGTAATTCGTGAAGTTCAGATTCACCCAGCTAAAGGTACACCTTACCATTTAAGTTTTTTCGCTGGCACTAAAGGCTAGAATTTAGGTAATAATAACTAAGAAGACCAGGGTTAAACCTGGTTTTTTTGTGAAAAAGACTATCAAAATCCCTCTGACTACTGACCACTGACAACAAACCAATGACAGAAACAAATCTTCCCGCTTTAATTGAACAAATGTTACAACCTGGATTTTATCCTCATGGTGTAACCGAACCAATTCAACTAATTCAAACCCATATTTCTTATGTCCTCTTAACTGGAGATTATGCTTATAAGCTGAAAAAACCAGCTAATTTCGGTTTTTTAGACTTTTCCACTTTAGAAAAAAGAAAACATTTTTGTGAGGAGGAGTTGCGCTTAAATCAACGCGGTGCTGGTGAATTATATTTAGAAGTGATACCTTTAACTTGCGTGGGTGAAGAATACCATTTAGGTAGTACAGGAGAAGCTGTAGAATATGCTATTAAGATGCGTCAATTTCCCCAAGAATCCCTATTTAGTCAACTTTTCGCTGCTGGGAACTTACAGGAAAGCAACTTAGAAGAATTAGGACGGGTTGTGGCTCAATACCATGCTCAAGCACACACTAATGACTACATTCGCAGTTTTGGGGAAGTCTCACAAGTGCGTTTGGCTATTGATGAAAATTATCAGCAAGCTGAAAAATATATTGGTGGACCTCAGACACAAGCGCAGTTTGAGGAAACAAAACAATATACGGATAATTTCTTTGTCCAAAATCCAGAATTATTTAAAAGCCGAATTGACAATAATTATATTTGCGAAGGTCACGGGGATTTACATCTGCGAAATATTGCTCTCTGGCATGATAAAATCATGTTGTTTGACTGTATAGAATTTAACGAGCCTTTTCGCTTCGTTGATGTTATGTATGATGTAGCTTTTACCGTCATGGATATTGAGGCCAGAGGACGTAAGGATTTAGGAAATGCCTTTTTAAATGCTTATGTAGAGCAAACTGGAGACTGGGAAGGTTTACAGGTCTTACCTTTATATTTAAGCCGTCAGGCTTATGTGCGGGCTAAGGTAAATTCATTTTTGTTAGATGATCCTAGTGTACCTGATACAGTGAAGGAAGAAGCGGCAAAAACTGCATCTGCATATTATCATCAAGCTTGGGAATATACTAAACCGCAACGGGGAAAACTGATTTTGATGTCCGGGTTGTCCGGTGCTGGAAAAAGTACCACAGCTAAGTATTTAGCCCGAAAACTCAATGCAGTTCATCTCCGTTCTGATGCTGTGCGTAAGCATTTGGCGGGAATTTCTTTGTTAGAAAGAGGTGGGGATGAAATTTATACACCAGAAATGACACAAAAAACCTATAGCCGATTGTTAGCACTGGGAATTATACTAGCTAATCAAGGCTGGTCTGTAATTTTAGATGCTAAATATGATCGCCAGGATTTACGGGAAGAAGCTATTTTTCAAGCTACAGAGCATCAACTACCTCTATATATCATCAATTGCACCGCACCAGTAGAAGTTCTAACACAAAGGCTGCTGAACCGCACTGGTGATATTGCTGATGCTACTGCTGATTTATTAACATCCCAAATTAACCAATCTCAACCATTTACAGATCAAGAACAATCTTATCTAACGGTTGTAGATACAACTCTACCATTAGAAGCGCAATTATCAGGATTGATTTAATTTTTGTCTAGATTAAAAGGGCGGTTTTTAACCGCGTCTACACAAGTAAAACCCACTTATCCCATTCTTTGTACCCATACAGGGTATGGGTACGATATACATGAGATAACGAGATATAATTATTCTTTCTCCTGACTCCTGACTCTTAATTTTATGGCACCAAAAAATAATTTTCTCGGCGATATTTTCTCATCTTCACCTAACTTCCTGTCTCAATTACTATTCGGGTTGTTTTTATTCATTGTCTCCAGAATTGCCGGTGCTTCAGTACCTCTGTGCTTATTTATAGGTATCATGGGTGGTGTCACCTTGGGGTGGATTACTTTTGCAAATGAGAATAACCCCCAGGCTACTACTGTAGCCTCTAATGATGGTATTGATGCTGGTTTGAAATATTGGTTAGTTTTCATGCTGGGTTGTCTTTTCTTGGGTTATTCAGCACCCATGAGTATTTTGTTCGGCGGTATTGCTGGTGTTGGTGGTGGCTGGATAATTGCTTGGTGGCGCAGTCAGGAAGCGTTACAAACTCAATTATCTGAGGAAATTGTGGAAGAAGACACAGAACAGCCTAGTGATAGAGCCGCTAAAAGACGCAAGAAAAAACCTATTCGGCGTTTCCGTCGGGAGTCTGCAACTTTCAATTTTCGGTTTTGGGAAAAGTAATTAACGGTTATATATTGATTCGGAAAAAATCTGTTCTCAATTCTTTTGGTTTGTCATGGATGCGTAAATAACTCTTTTCCTGATATATTGAGGGGATATTTGTAATGCTATACCAGCATAGCAAATTTTGTTTTCCTGTTCGGGGAACAATTTTAGCCATTCAGGTTATGAGTATATATAATAGAAGGGTTGTCTTAAAATAAAACTCTAGGAGATATTTATTATGTCCCGTCGTTGTGAACTAACTGGTAAAAAAGCCAATAATGCTTGTTCCGTCTCTCACTCTAACCGTCATACAAACCGCTTACAGCACGTTAATCTCCAAAGTAAGCGGATTTGGTGGGCAGGTGGTAACCGTTGGGTAAAATTGAAACTCTCTACTAAAGCTATTAAAACCTTAGAAACTAAAGGTTTGGAAGCAATGGCTAAAGAAGCTGGTATCAACCTTAACCATTACTAAATAGTAGGTAATAGGTAATAGGTAATAGGTAATAGGTAATAGGTAATGGAGATTTATTTCTTGCCGTTATATAAAACCTACTCAAATCTACTTTGAGCTTCTTTTACTTCGTGCTTCCCCCTGTGTCTGCACTTACCCAGTTCACAGGCTAACACTGCCTAACTGACAGTTTTTGACAAATTAATAGCTGCATTCCAATGCCTTTGGGATTTAAACTCACAGCTATCACATTTAAACACTCTTTCACTCAATGAGAGAGTTTCTTTTTTGCCCTACTTGTGATCAAGATAAAGATCAAGATAAAATTGTCATATTTTGATTCAAACCAATTACTATTAAAAACATGAACCGTAGTGAAACATTTAAGAGTAGATACCATGAGTCGCGGATCCAATACATGGCAACTGGAGAATCTCCGACTTGTTCAGTCATTTATTCTCAAGCACCTTACTGGAAAAAGTATAAGCTTATTTTTCCGTTTATAGTTGATAACTGGCAGCATTTTTATTACATTGACTTTCCTCCAATATTTGAAAATATAGAAGAAACTCACCCATCCATTTTAATCGGGATAGCAATGGCAGAAATTTATCGCCTTTGTGAAATATGCACCCCTGAGACAGTCAAAGTAACTTGGTATAGCTGTCTTCAATGGGAATCAGATTGGTGGAATGAAGATATTTACTGGTATCTTCAGCAAAAGTTTTACCTGGAAAAATGGGATTGGGATAAAATGCCTCGAATAGAATTTTGTTTAAATTCTATAGAAAATTCTTGGTTTCCATCCGTCAAAGATACTTATCTTCTTGCCGTTAGTGGGGGTAAAGAAAGTACATTTGCATTTGAGTGGATGCAGCAATGTAATCTTCCTATGGAAGCATTTACTTTACACAATGCAGGAGGAATATTAGGCAACAACTGGCTACAAAAGTTTCCAGTATTTGATTACATTAAAACTCAAAGTCACCTGTGGGAAATAGAAGCTCATCCACAGGAAGATCCAGCTACACATTTTGGTTATAAAGGCGTTCGTAACGATCCTACTATTACTAATGCTCTTTTCATTATGATGATCATTGCAGTACAGCAGGGACATCGCTTTCTGGTCTTAGCAAATGATAAAAGTTCTAATGAATCTAATACTACATATCAGGGGCGAGAAGTCAATCATCAAAGTGCCAAGGGAACAGCTTATATAGAACGTTTTAATAATTTTTTAGAGCAAAAAGGTTTGCCATTTAGGTATGTTAGTATCTGCGAAGAAAGTTACTCAATCGCTACAGTTAATCAACTATCTTTATGGAAAAAAACCATCCTGAATAGCCTTACCTCATGTAACGAGGCACAGTGGAATTCAGGAGACGTTCGATGGTGTTGTAACTGTCCAAAATGCGCTTTTTCTTATGCTTTAATCGAAGCCGTCACAGATTATTCTTTTGCCAAGCAGGTAGTGGGAGAGGACTTATTCAGTTTTACAAAACTAGAAGAAGTTTGGAGACGTTTATTCGACCCAAGTGCTGAGAAACCATTTGAGTGTGTTGGTGAAAAACGTGAAACTTTAATGGCTTTAGCTAAATGCAAAAAACAACGTCTCAAAAATGGCGAACATTTAGGTGTTCTTGCTCAGATACCCAATATTGAATTTGATGAATCTCTACTAAAAATCTCTGCCCCTCAAAACATTCCTAAAGAACACCAAGATAAACTAAATTCAGTTTTGACAAATCAATAATTAGGAGTTGCTGAATAAACCTAAAACCGTTATCTGAAAACAGTTAAAGATAAATAAGAAGTGAAAAAGATACAAGGAATAAAACCTGTAAGGATGAAAAACCATGCACTTACTGAACACTCAAAATCAATTTTTCTACAATCAAACTATTCAAAATACTGTACCCGTGGCGTAGCACCTCTCTATGACTTACGTCACGCTACGCTATCATAACTTTATGGCTAGGCCACGCAGGCTATCAGCAAGCCCTAATTATACCTTGATCAAAAACGCGATTATTAGTATCAATCCCACTGATTTCTATTCTCTCTGGGTAGACATTATAAGCAGCAAAACTCAAATTACTTGTGCAATATTCTGTTAATTGAGAAGGACTTACAGGACGATTACCGGCACCAGCACCACAGATTAAATAGGTAGTTCCATTAATAGCGTGAGTCCGTTCATAGTTATGTTCATGGCCATTAATATAAAGTTGAACATTGTACTTTTTAAATAGAGGAGTAAAAGTGTTAATAAAATTTATATTACTACCATAATGACCAGATGAATAAATGGGATGATGACCAAATACGATTTTCCAAGGTGCTTGACTGATACTTAATTGCTTTTCTAACCAAATTAATTGATTTTGCCAATCTGCATTATTATTAGTATCTAAAGCAAAAAACTGGACTTGATTTTGAGTAAATGTGTAATAACGTCCCTGCATATTAAAACCAGGATATTTCACTTGAGGAACACCATTATCAGTGCGAATATCATGATTACCTAAACAAGCATGAAACTTGACACTTTTTTGCAATAAAGGTTGATAAGGACGTTCAAAAACCTGATTAATTTTCTCAATTTCGCCATTATTATAAATATTATCACCAGCTAAAATTACTAAGTTATAAGGATTTTGCTGATGATAATAATTCATAGCAGTTGCGACAGCATACTGACCTTTGGCACCAGTTCCCGTATCAGCAACGGATACAAAACGCAATAATAAATCTTTTTTTAAATTTTTTTTAATGGGGTTAGCGGCTGTTGCTGATTCTATGAGAGAATTTGATGATAACTTCCCATCTAAAAATCCAGATGTGATGACACTAATTCCACTTAAAAACAAAAATTGACGGCGTTTAATATTCATATTATCTATTCCCTTTTGTGTATGTTTTTGATTCACTAATTTGGGTAAAAGTTCCATGTCAGGAGAAAACGCACCAAAATCAAGAAATGAACCCGTAACCACGCTGTACAAAAAAAATCAACCAATTTGGAAGACGGTAATTATCCAAGTTTTGCGGGGAACAATTGGTGTTTTAGAAACCACTATGGTCAAATTGGAGACAGAAACACCCAAGGATACTAGTGGGAAGAAAATTAATTTTTTATCTCGTTGGGATGGATTTTTAAGGACATTTCGCTTATTCTTACCATCAAGTATATCTAATAATGTGTCAGATTTGGTTCTGACAGGAATTTTTGCGGTAATTTTTCTGGTGACAATAGGAATTACTACATTTTTGTTTATACCTAAATCATCTACTCAAGTCGCAATTGTTACTCCAGTTGAGGAAGTTACTAAACCAACTCCAGTTATAGAACCCAAACCCAAACCAACTCCAATTATAGAACCCAAACCCAAACCAACTCCAATTATAGAACCCAAACCCAAACCAACTCCAATTAGGGAATTAACACCAGAAGAAAGTTTACTAGTAGCAATTGAAAACCAGTTTTCAGAAATTAGCGTTTCTGTAAAGAATACCAAAGATAAAAATATTGTTTCTCAACTGATAAAACCTATAGTTGGTAATTTCCGTACCAGCGATTTAACTCTAAAAATTAGTGATGTTTGGTACAGTTTAGAAAACTCTCAACAGGATAAACTAGCTGCGGACATATTACAACGTTCCCAAGAGCTTAATTTCACACATTTAAAAATTGTTGATTCTCAAGAGAAAATAATTGCCCGTAGTCCAGTTGTTGGTAATGAAATGATAATTTTTCAACGATGAAATTCGAGAGTAGGAATTGACAAAAAACATCATTTATGTAGTCTAGACAATGGCATTCTTGCCAAGGTTAGCAAAAATATGCTCATCTGGGTTTGACTCCCCAGTTTATTATTTCACTGAGCATTTCTACCAAAGTCTCCAAAACACCTACTGAAATTCCAATTTCTTTAGTGGCATCTCCTATAGAAATAGTCTTATGAGAGTTTTCCATGATTTGTTATAATCAGAAATACTCTCAATATATAGACAGAATCAGCGGAAAGTCCTGTAGATTAAAAATTATCTGGAGACATATCAGACATACCACCTTCACTATCACGCTTAGAACCGAGTAACTCTAGTTGTTCTACATGAATAACTGGACTAGAACGATTGACTCCGGTTTGGCGATCGCTCCAGGAATCAAATTTCAAAGAACCTTTAACCCCAATCAAGCTACCTTTACGGACATAATTACCGGCAACTTCCGCAGTTTTTCCCCAGAGTTCTAGATTAAACCAGTCTGGCTTATCGTTGTTACGGGATCTTCTATTTACTGCTAAAGTCAATCTACATTTAACTGTACCCGACTCAAAATACTTCATATCTGGGTCGCCACCTACACGACCAACAAGGGTAACAACATTAATGCTCATAGCTTTTCCTTTTGGTACATTTGTATTGTATGATTCATATTATATATAATAACTAAACCTCGTCCGAGTTGAGAACTGGAGTTTTTCAAGCCTGGAACAGGGAAAAGGGAAGAGTAGAGGCTTTGGGAATCAATAGCGATTATACCGTTTCCTAGTCTAATTAAGTACAAAATCATCGGTGTTGATCTGCATTTAATTATAAATTTTTGTACCTTGCTTTAATGGGAATTGCTATCAGAAAAAACTGTGGGTTTCAAACTAGATGGGGTTTAATTGTAAAATTATTAAAAGTCTGTTACAATCTTCACAATTAAGTCTATCAAAAAAATCAAAAAATAATTGGCATTAAAAAAGTTATCCGGTTGTACCGAGTGATATTCAAAAAATACCACACAAAAGTCTTGGAACTAAAATCAAGATTGACAAAAGCTAGATAAAAAAATAGTCTAGTTTACTGGAATCAGGCAAATAAACATCATCTAATCCGTCATTATTAACTCTTATCTTGATAGTCACAATTAGCATAAATAGGGGGAACACAGACGCGTGGGTCTTTTCAGGAATTTTCGTCCATCATGGGATATGGGTATCGACCTCGGTACAGCCAATACCCTAGTTTATGTATCAGGTAAAGGAATTGTCCTGCAAGAACCTTCCGTAGTTGCCATTGATCAAAATCTCAAAGTGGCGCTGGCAGTGGGAGAAGAAGCAAAAAAAATGCTCGGTCGGACACCAGGTAATGTAGTAGCTCTGCGTCCCCTGCGTGACGGTGTGATCGCTGACTTCGATACGGCGGAGTTGATGCTAAAAAGCTTTATTCAGCGGGTAAATGAAGGTAGATCCCTGATGTTACCCCGCATTGTGATTGGTATTCCTAGTGGTGTCACAGGAGTAGAAAGACGAGCCGTAATGGATGCAGCTACTCAAGCTGGTGCCAGAGAAGTATATTTGATTGATGAGCCAGTTGCAGCGGCCATTGGTGCTGGACTACCAGTTGCCGAACCCACTGGTAATATGATTATTGATATCGGAGGTGGAACAACAGAAGTAGCGGTATTAAGTCTGCAAGGGACAGTAATTAGCGAGTCAGTACGCATTGCTGGAGATGAACTGACGGAAGCAATTATTCATTATATGAAGAAAATTCATAATCTGGTAATTGGTGAACGTACTGCTGAGGACATTAAAATTAGGATTGGTTCGGCCTATCCCACCGAAGATGATAATGATAAAATAATGGAAGTCCGTGGACTGCATTTGCTTTCTGGCTTACCAAGGACTGTCACCATCAAAGGTCCTGAAATTCGGGAAAGTATGGTAGAGCCACTGGCAGTAATTATAGAAGCAGTGAGACGCACACTAGAACGCACACCGCCAGAACTGGCAGCAGACATTATTGATCGCGGGATCATGTTAGCGGGCGGTGGCGCATTACTCAAAGGACTGGATACTTTAATTAGTCATGAGACAGGTATTGTTACCCATATAGCAGCAGATCCTCTATGCTGTGTAGTTTTGGGAACAGGTCGTGTATTAGAAAACTTCAAGCAGTTGGAGAGAGTATTCAGCGGACGTTCTCGCAATATGTAACAAAAATCAGTTAGTTAAGGATACTGGATTCTGTATTTATGAACAACTAACTATAGAATCCTTCTTTTTTTGATAAATTTTTGATAGAAAGTATCCAGGAGTATGGACAACATCATGTAGCACTATCACAAGCACCACAGGGGAAAAACTTTACTAACGGAATTTTGGCATAGGAACACTCAAACTGGAGTTAGTCATGTTCCTGCAACTTTTGAATCATTTACTTTTACATAATTTATAGAAATATATACGGGTATTTTATGTTAACTGCAAGACGCTGGTGGGAATACAAAGGATTACAAATAGGGTTATTAGCGCTAGTTTTAGGTGGTGCGTGGACAATCAGAGAAACAAAAGGTGCTTTATTGCGTGAAATTTATCAAGGAATAACTAGCCCTTTACAGATGTTACAGTCGGGAACAATTCCTGAGCAAAGTATCCAAGATGCGAGATTTTTAGAATTACGAACCCGCATAGTTGATCTGGAAAGCCAAAATCAAAAATTAAAAAATTTACTGGGTTATACAGAGAAAGAATCCGGGGAGCAAAAGCCAATTATAGCACGGGTGGTGGGACGTAGTGCTGATAACTGGTGGCAACAAGTGATTTTAAATCGGGGGACAACATCGGGTATTCAAGAAGGTTCTATTGTTAAAGCTGATGGTGGATTAGTAGGCTTGGTAGAAAGTGTGACTAATAATACTAGTCTGGTATTGTTAGTTAGTGATTTGAAAAGTCAAGTGGGAGTGACTATCAGCCGGACTTCAGCTAAAGGGATTTTACAGGGTGATTCTTCGGCAGAAGGGGTCTTAGAGTTTTACGAAAAAGTCCCTAATGCTAGAGTAGGTGATTTAGTGTCCACATCTACCTATAGTCAGAAGTTCCCGGCTGGTTTAGCCATAGGTAGAATTAAATCTCTAGATTTAAAGAAACTCCCGGCTTCAGTAGCAAGGGTAGAGTTATTTCCGCCAATTCAGTATTTGGACTGGGTAACTGTTTACCCTAAACCAGAGAAACAGGATTTGGAAACCCCAACCGTAACTAAATAATGTGGAATAATTGTTTTCCGTGTCTACATTAGGTAGATCATGCTTCTAACTAAAGAAACCGTTAAATTACTGTAAAGCCTTAGCAAAGGTATCATGGCAGAATTTAATAAGCTCTTACCCATCTAAATTTAATAATCTTAACCTGGCTAGATGTTGTGGCGCGGGCATCTTGCCCGCTATAATCATACAAATTAAATGCAGTACAGCTTAGTAATTTTCTGAGAATTAGTGTAAGTTTTTGTAACAAACAGTTGACTCACCGTTGCAGAAGTTGTATATTCAGTACATGGACTTAGGCATAGAAAACAGAGAATAAAAGACGGGTGGGGAGTCTTTGGGCTTTTATTCTCACGAGGAAAAGAAATCTGGCTAGATTAAGTCAAACTTACAGTGTCAAACTCATAAGATTAATCATGAATAAGTTTATCTTGGCTTTACTAACTGTTAGCGCTATTGCCACTGCTGCTGTTCCTGCTAATGCTGGTGATATTGGTAACGTCCAAACATCCGACCAAAATTCTGTGATTACAGGTAGTGGTAACTACACTAATCAAAGAGTCAACCAAAGGGGACAAGTAAACCAAAGAGTTAACAGACGTGACTCTGGAGACTCTGCAAATATCCAAGATGCTCGTCAAAGTTCTGATGTTCTTGGTGAAGGTAACGTAACTGAACAGAAGTCAAATCAAGAGTACAGAGAAAACCGCACTCAAGGTGGACGGAGATGGAACCGTTATTAAGTCGGTAATTGCTGCTTATTGGTAGATTGAATGTAGGGGTAATACAATTAATTATTGGCTTTATCTCTACTTTTTCTCTGTAAATTTAGTTTAGGTACATCAATCGTGCAATTTCGCCAACTTAAACTTTTACTAATTACATTGGGTTTGATTTTCCCTATGGTAGCTCAAGCAGGTGAAATGAATCTGCAAGTAGGAAAAATCAAAATTAACAGAGACTATCGAGGAAATACTACGGTAAATACCGGGGAAATGCAATTAGATTCTGAACCGGATATATACCGTAGCCAGAGGAATTATGAACCCGATATATACCGTAGCCGGAGAAATCTGGATTCTGCAATTAGAAGTAGAAATATCAACACATTGAAACGGAATTGTACTGAGTCTAACAATGAAGTTGTGAGCCAGCAAACTACAAAAATTAGAGGTTCTAACCAGCAAAGAACTCAAACAAGTACTGTATCCGTTTCTTGTAATTAATTGTCTTGTAGTTAATTGTGCTTAGGAGAGTATAAATGCAGTATAATATTTTATCTCTAAGTGGTATATCGGCTTTATTAGCTGTGACATTGACACCAGTGTTTACAGAATCTGCCTTTGCTCAATGTGTAAATTCTCATGTTGGTGTGCAAGTAAATATTTCTGAACGTCCAGCAAGACAAGGTTCTAATATCGAAATGGGAAGTACAGGACTTTGTACGGGAAATGTCAATTCTTCTAGTGCAACACAAGTGAATATTGGCGGTCGAAGACAAGCTGAACAACAACAAAATGTAAATCAGCAAATGCGAGGTGGTAAAAGTAATCCTACAGGTGTTAATGGACCAACTATTAACAATCCTGTAGTTGTACCTATAAATGTTAGAACACCTAAGAATTTTAATCGCTAGAAATTAGGGACTTTTCGTTTTCTATGATTTTTATCGAAGGGTTTAGTATTGCTAAACTCTTCCTAAAAAATTCAATGTTTAAAAAATAAATATTTGAATTACCAAACAATAGGACAAAGGAAAAATGAATATTAAGCAAATAGTTAACATGACATTTTGTGCTGCTATTTTAACTCTCAGTATGCCTGTTTTTATGCCCAATTTAGTTTTTGCTAATTCTCATTATCTCAAGGATAGCAAACAAGAAATGACCATTAATTTAAATGAGGATGATCTGAAGGAAAACCTGCTTTTAAAAATTAATACTGCAAATAATTTCTCTGGAAATATTAAACTAAATGGCAAGAATATTAAAAAAATAGAAGGTAATAGTACAGAAATTTCTCTTTTGAAGCTTTTAAAAAAAGGTAAAAATATTATAGAAATTAATGGTGTTGACAAGTCTATTGGATCTACTTTGCGAGTAGAATTAATAGCAGCAAACACACAGATTTCTCAAGAAAGTGGAGGGAGTGGTGATATCCAGCATATTTTAGTTATTTATGTACCTTAAAACAACAAATTTTTGGATCATGAAAATAAAGAATTGATCATGATTCTCAATTAGAATAATCCATGGTTACATAAGTAGGTTGGCGTTAAAAATTGTCGTTATGACAAGGGAACAGGGAACTCTTAACTGGGAACAGGGAAATTTACCTTAGTGGGGTGGGTAATGGTATTACCCATTACCCATTACCCATTACCCATTACCCATTACCTAACTTAATAGTGTTACCAATGAGAGTGAGACTTTCCTCAAATAAAGCTTCCCGTCCCCAGCGTTGTACCTGTTGACTTAACAAAGCTTCCGCTTTTTGTTCGGAAAGAGAACTTACCTGTTGAAACAACCCAGCCGACTGAGCGCCTCCATGGGTTTCCATTCGCATACAACCACCAGTTTCTGAGCAAATTACAGTGCCACAATTGGCTTGAGGATTAGTAGAACTCAAGCGTAAACCAATTAAATCACCGACAATTTCCCCAATATCAGCAATGGGAACTCCTGCTAATTCGGCTTCTATGTGTCTTTGGTCTGGAGAGAGGAAATTAATGTATGTGATGTCATAATCACCTTTTTCCTGTCTATAGGCAACTGGTCGCCATTCCAAGCGACTAGCTAACCAACCTAAGTATAATAATGCTTGAGCAGCATTACCTTTTTCATAGTCAATATTAACACGATCAATTTCCTTGAGGGCTGCACGACGGTTAGGCGCGTCATAAGCTTCTGCTGCTAATTCTTGCCATGCTGATAAACGTCGCCAATTCAAATCAGCCACAGGTATACCAGATTCTACTAATTGTTGCAAGCTGAGTAAATCATCTTCTGGTGTATTAAAGTTGCAAGAGTCAACAATGACATTATTGCATACCGATGCTAAACGCTTAAACAAAGGATTGGCAGCATCAGGTGTAGTTTTCCACCAGAGGAACTTAGGTAAACCACCAATTAACAAAGCCGGAATCATGCCTCCAATGCGTTCTAAAGCTGTAGCAGTACCAGTGAGGGTAATGTACTCACAACAGACAAGAGTGCTGGAAGATTGCTTTTGAATGGGACAATAGGCAGAAACTTGGGCTTTTACCCCTTCATCATCGCCGGCAATGGGACATAAAGCAATAATTCGGCAAGGGTTACGGGTAGCAATTTCATCAGCAATAGTGGGACTGGTAGGACTGAAAGTATACCCCATGGCCGTACCATGATTATCTCCATTTGGTCCTGTGTGCTGCTTTTGGAAATATTCAGCCCGTAAAGCAGTCAGAGTTTCCGGTGTAGCAATACCGCTTTCTGGAAGGTGGTGCTTTTTCTGGACTTCCTGCAAAGCTGTTTTAGTTTGGGGTCCGAGAATACCATCCACTGGACCATTATAAAAGCCGGTGGCGGTTAACAAATACTGAGTTTCTTCTGGTTCGTAAACTACTAAAGTAAATGTTGTGGCCCGGGTAGCAGCGGGTAAAGTACCGTCTTCCCCTTGAAGACCGTAACTTTGCCAAACTTGATTCAGTTCTACCTCAATTTCTGTGAGGGAAACATCCTTGGGTGCTTGCAAAGAAAAAATCGTAGGTGCTTGAGAAACCATAGTTAATAGTGTTAGTTGTTAGTTACTAGTTGTCAGTTGTCAGTTATTTTGCTACTGACTACTGACCAATGACCAATGAGTAATTAAAGTCTGCGCCAGCGGCGGCCGTCTTGGTTAATTAATAATTCGGCTTCTGCTGGTTCCCAAGTACCGGCTTCATATTGGGGAATATTCGCAGGATTACCTGGTAAATCCCATACAGACAAGGCAGGTGTAACTACTTGCCAAGCCGCTTCTACTTCGTCTGCCCGTGTAAACAAAGTTTGGTCGCCCATCATACAATCAAGGAAGAGACGATCATAGGCATCGGAAGTAGCGGAAATACCTAGAGAACCGTAGCTAAAATCCATATCTACGGCACGGGTACGGAAATCACCACCGGGCATTTTCACATCAAACCGGAGGGAAATACCTTCATTGGGTTGTATTCGCATGGCCAAAACGTTGGCGTTTGCTTGTTGAGCCGCAGAGGGGAACATTCTTGAAGGAACTTCGCGGAAATGAATCGCAATTTCACTGACTTTTTTCGGCATCCGCTTGCCAGTTCGTAAGTAAAAAGGAACACCTTGCCAACGCCAGTTATCCACCATAAACTTCATGGCCACGTAGGTGGGAGTAGTAGATTCAGGATTAACACCTGGTTCAGTTCGATACCCTGCCACCTGTTGACCTTTCATCCAACCCGCGCTGTATTGTCCGCGAATTGCTGATTTTGACAAATTATTAACATCAGCCAAACGAGTCGCTTGTAACACTTTAACTTTTTCCGTGCGGATACTATCAGCATCCATGGAGTTAGGCGCTTCCATAGCGGTTAAACAGTAAAGCTGCATGAGGTGATTTTGCAGCATATCCCGCAATGCGCCAGCAGTTTCATAATAACCCGCCCGGTCTTCTACTCCCACGGTTTCGGCGACGGTAATTTGCACATGATCTACAAATTGCCGATTCCACAAAGGTTCAAAAATGGCATTAGCAAAGCGGAAAACCAGCAAGTTTTGGACTGTTTCTTTCCCTAAGTAGTGGTCAAGACGATAAACTTGGTTTTCTTTACAAACCTTTTGTACTACTTGGTTGAGGTTTTGAGCGGAGGCTAAATCACGACCAAAGGGTTTTTCGATGACTAAACGCTGTTTGTCGGGGTCTTCTAGCATTCCCGCTAACCCTAGCTGTTTAATGGCTTCAGGGAAGAAATTAGGGGCAACAGAGAGGTAAAACATCCGGTTTCCCCTTGTTCCCCGTTTCTCGTCTAGTTCAGCTAATAGGGTTTTCAGTTTTTGGTATCCTGCGGGGTCATCTATATTCCCCGGACAGTAAAATAAACCTTGGGAAAAGTCCTGCCAAAGTTCACCTAGTTCTACATTAGCGTGAGCTTCTGCCATGCCTTTTTGCATTTGCTCGCGGAAGTATTCATGACTCCATTCCCGACGCGCTACACCCACAATGGTGGTTTCTGCGGGAATACGTCTTTCTCTCCGCAATTTGTACAGTGCTGGTACTAACTTACGCCAGGTTAGATCTCCAGAAGCACCAAAGATGACGATAATTTGTGGTTCGGGCATCCCTTGCTGTTGTAGACCAACGCGCAATGGATTTTCTAGCAAACTGACCATAGGATTTTAGATTTTAGATTTTAGATTTTGCAAGAGGTAAAGGGCAAGTTCCTAAATTCCCCAATCTCCTCTATAGGTGAGAATAGCTTGACTTGACCTTTTAAAGAGTTCATGAGTGACACAGAAAGGACGCAGACACCATAGGATTTTGGATTTTGGATTTTGGATTTTAGATTTTGGATTTTAGATTTTGGATTTTGAAAGATCGCAGGTGTATAAAGTCTAGAATTTAAGTTACAGCCGTTTTTAAGCAAAAGTGCTACAAGAATAATCTATCTGTGTGGGTTTAAACTCTTGATTTACCCGTCTGGGACTTCTATTGGTCGGGGCTGCATGGGTTGAGAAAACCCAACTCGCGGGAATGTTGGGTTTCACTTCTTTCTACCTAACCGATAATTTGCTTAATTTACAGCACTTTTAGCTGGAGTGAGATACACCTTATGCGGGCAAGATGCCCGCACCACAAGAGTTTTATCATTAAGATCTGGAAGATCTGGACTTTAGAATACGGATAAATGCTGTAACTTTAATGACTTTTTGGCATAAAAGACATCACTTTTTCTACATCCTCTTTACTACCAATGATTAAAGGTGTCCGTTGATGCAGTTTACTGGGAACTACATCTAAAATATCCATTGTTCCTGTGGTCGCTTTACCCCCAGCTTGTTCAATTAAAAACGCTAAGGGAGCAGTTTCATACAACAGACGTAATTTACCTTCTGGTTTTTGTAATGTTCCTGGGTACAGAAATACTCCACCCTGTAATAATATTCTGTGAATATCGCTCACCATTGCCCCACTGTAACGGGAACTATATCCTTCTGTACGATGAACATAACGAATATATTCTCTAAAGGGTTCATCCCATTGCCAGAAGTTACCATCATTAACACTATAGGTCGCGGCATGATTGGGCATTTTAATATTCTCTTCACAGAGAATAAATTCACCTAAACTAGGATCAAGAATAAAGGAATGCACTCCCGTACCTATGGTATACACTAGCATAGTGCTAGGTCCATATAGAATATATCCCGCTGCTAATTGTCTACGTCCATTTGTAAGCAAATCCTTAGCTTCACCATCAATATCTGCTCCTTCCTGTTGACGAATGGCAAAGATAGAACCTAAACTGAGATTATTATCTGTGTTTGATGAGCCGTCAATGGGGTCATAAAGCAGCGTATAACGACCAATGGGGCAATTTTCCGGGATATAGTAGGGTTTTTCCATCTCCTCGGAAGCCAGACGACAAACTAAGCCGCTTTGCTTGAAAACAGAGATAAATACTTCATTCGCGTAAACATCCATCTTTTTTACAGATTCTCCCTGGACGTTGACTTCTCCAGTAAATCCTAGCACCCCCTCCATTAAACCAGCCCGACTCAAACGACGAGCCACTAATTTACCCGCTAAAGCGATGCGATTCATCAGCGCACTTAAATCCTGAGCATCGGGTCCAAAACTATGTAATTGTTGGAGAACGTGGCGGGATAATGTTGTACAATCACGATCTAGAGCTTTATCTGTGGACAAATCCAAAGATTCTGATACTTGAGTCATATTAATTGCTGCTATGAGGTCGTGTTTATCTATGGCGATTTTTGGTCGTTGCTTCTATCTTAGAAAAGGAAATTGATAACTTAAAACTGATTTTATATAAACTAAAGAATTGAAATTTTGATTTTCTGATAAATAAAGAATCTGTGTGTCTTTAGACCGCAGAGTGTCAAAAACTTAACAGATTATATTATGATATGACCTGAAAAGAATGAACTTCTAAAACAGGACCAATCATTGCGGTTGTCATCAGATCATTTCTTACCTGTCCTGTGACTTTGGCTTTTTGTCCTGATTTGAGTAGATTTTTATCAGCACTTTTGGGGATTTGGTAAGTGACACCATCTTCTGTCACAAAAGCCCAGACACCAAGGCCAATATTTCGACGTTCAATAGTACCAGTAATTGTCACGTTCATAACGTTTAATTGTTGAATTGTTTACTTGTTGAATTGTTTAATTTTTTACTTAATTATTTAAGATGATGACAATTCCTGAGAAAAGCATAATAATTGTGTAGTGTTTAACTGGTCACGGTAGAGGCATTTGAACTGATTAAAACCCGATTTTTGACAGATTTCTTGGATAGTTTGTTGAGTTTCGGGAAAATCGCTGGTGGAAATATGCTCCTCGACCATTGAATACTCTTCTGGGGTGAGTAAAGACCAGTATTTTTGCACATTATCTAGGTAGCGGAGAATGTAACTATCTCGGTCTTCTGTTTCTTGACGAATAATATCAATTAATATGAAAACACCTCCCGGAATCAGTAGATTTTGTAGCTGGTTAATAAAATGCTCTTTTTGCTGAAGCTGAAGATGGTGCAGCGCGAAGGAGGTGAAAATTACATCAAATCTATGCTCTTGATCTGATGCCAAAAAAGGAACTACTTCTGAGAAATCTCCCTGAATTAAAGTTATGTCACAATTAATCTTTTTTAAATTCTCTTGGGCAATTTCTAATGCAGCTATGGATAAGTCTACACCATGATAGGAGGTAATATTAGTATTTGATAATACCAGACTAGTGAAACTGGCATCACCACATCCTAAATCAAGCATTTTAAAGGGTTTTTGAAAGTTACTAACAAGAAATTTATGTAGTATTCCATAAATTTCATTATGACTCATGTAATTATTATTGAGTACCTTTTGATAAATTTTCCACTGCTTGTTAAAAAACTCTTCTACTAGCAAGGATTCATTTTCACCATTTTTTAGCTGTGTCATAATTGTGAGTTTTGGGGGAAGACGTTTTTTAACAGATTTTAACGGAACTATGGAAACAGATCGCCAGTAAATGAGCTACAAATATCATATTATAGACAGGGAACAGGGAACAGGGGACAGGGGACAGGGAACAGGGAACAGGGAACAGGGGACAGGGGACAGGGGACAGGGGACAGGTGACAGGGAACAGGGAACAGGTGACAGGTGACAGGTGCTACGCCACGGGGACAGGAGACAGGGGACAGCTAAATAATAGGGTGTGTTAGCTGTATTCGTAACGCACCATTGGTATAGACTTTGGGTGTAGGATGGCGATAGCGAAGCGCTGCTGCAAGCAGTTCGCTACATTCTACCTATATAATATAGTAACGCACCATTTTAAATCAGGGAACTCTTAACTGGGAACTCTTAACTGGGAACAGCTTTTTGAGTAGGTAAAAACTTTAGGTGTAGCATAGCGATAGCGAAGCGCTGCTGCAAGCAGTTCGCTACATCATAACTATATAATATAGTAACGCACCATATTAAATCATTATCCTGTACATCCTTTCATCCTGGATATCCTGATTCTGACAAATGTAAAAGCATGAATGTTACCAGAGTATTATGTATGCGACACTAATTAACACATATTAAATCTAAAAATATACGGTTGTAGTTCTGATTTTAATCCATTAAAATCTTATTAAGACCAGGTTTTGCGTGAAGTTGCTCATTTTCTACGAAATCAGAAGCCCTACCAGATGCAAAGGAAAAATATGTCTAACAACTCTTTCCTCCGTCAAACCGCAACAACAATTGTTTTTATTGATGCCTCCCTTTCCGACTATCAGACCCTCCAAGCAGGAATTATCGAAGGCGTAAAAACAGTTATTATTTCCCCAGATCAAGACGGAATTGAGCAAATTAGCCAAATTTTACAACAACATCCCCACATCACCACCATTCACATCCTTTCCCACGGTGCGCCCGGCTGCTTATATTTAGGCAATAGTCAATTAAATTTAACTAATATTCATAATTACACCCAACAATTACAACAGTGGCAACCCCAGAATATTCTCTTATATGGTTGTAACGTCGCTGCCGGAGACGCTGGGACAGAATTTATTCACAAATTACATCAAATTACCAACGCCACCATTAGCGCCTCCACCACAAAAACCGGCAATGCAGCATTAGGGGGAAATTGGCAGTTAGAGGTGAACATTCCCGTTACAGATGTAGAGACGTTCCATGGAACGTCTCTACCTTATTTGCCGAATATTGTTTTCAATGCAGACACCCTCAACAGCTACCAGGGAGTATTTGCACCCACATTAGTGGGCAATTATGATACGGGCAATGCTAGAGGTGTGCAAGTGGTGGGTAACTATGCTTATGTAGCTGATAGAGATTCACTACAAATAATAGACATAAGCAACCCCACTACCCCCACCCTCAAGGGCAATTATGATACATCTGATGACTATTTTTCTGACTCTGCTGATGGTGTGCAAGTAGTCGGTAACTATGCTTACGTAGCTGATGGGTATGATGGACTAAAAATAATTGACATCAGCAACCCCACTACCCCCACCCTCAAGGGCAATTATAATACATCTGGCTATGCTTTTGGTGTGCAAGTAGTGGGTAACTATGCTTACGTAGCTGATTATGATAAAGGACTACAAATAATAGACATAAGCAACCCCACTACCCCCACCCTCAAGGGGAATTATAATACATCTAGCTATGCTCTAAGTGTACAAGTAGTCGGTAACTATGCTTACGTAGCTGATGGTTATTCAGGACTACAAATCATTGATATCAGCAACCCCACTACCCCCACCCTCAAGGGCAATTATGATACACCTGGCTTTGCTTTTCGTGTGCAAGTAGTCGGTAACTATGCTTACGTAGCTGATGAGTATTCAGGACTACAAATAATTGATATCAGCAACCCCACTACCCCCACCCTCAAGGGCAATTATGATACATCAAGCTATGCTTATGGTGTGCAAGTAGTCGGTAACTATGCTTACGTAGCTGATGAGTATTCAGGACTACAAATAATTGATATCAGCAACCCCACTACCCCCACCCTCAAGGGCAATTATGATACATCTGGCCGGGCTTTTGGTGTGCAAGTAGTCGGTAACTATGCTTACGTAGCTGATGGGTATGATGGACTACAAATCATAGACGTGAGTGAGTTTAATAACAAAGCACCCACCAACCTCACTCTCTCTAATAGCACAATTGCGGAAAACCAAATTATTGGTACAGTGATTGGTAATCTTTCCACCACAGACCCAGATACAGGAAACACCTTTACCTATAGTTTAGTCACCGGAGACGGTGCAACGGATAATAGTTTATTTACCATTACTGGAAATCAACTGAAAACCAACGCTGTCTTTGACTTTGAAACCAAAAACAGTTATAGCGTTCGACTGAGGACAACAGACCAAGGTGGGTTATTCTTTGAAACACAATTAACCATTGGAGTCAATAACGTTAACGAAACCCCTACCAATCTAACACTATCCACCAGCACCGTTGCGGAAAACCAAATTATTGGTACAGTGATTGGTAATCTTTCCACCACAGACCCAGATACAGGAAACACCTTTACTTATAGTTTAGTCACCGGAGACGGTGCAACGGATAATAGTTTATTTACCATTAGCGGAAATCAACTTACCACCAACGCTGTCTTTGACTTTGAAACCAAAAACAGTTACAGCGTTCGACTGAGGACAACAGACCAGGGTGGGTTATCCTTTGAAAGACAATTAACCATTGGAGTTAGCAACGTTAACGAAACCCCTACCAACTTAACACTATCCAATAGCACCGTTGCGGAAAACCAAATTATTGGTACAGTAGTGGGTAATCTTTCCACCACAGACCCAGATACAGGAAACACCTTTACCTATAGTTTAGTCACTGGGAACGGTGCAACGGATAATAGTTTATTTACCATTAGCAATAATCAACTTACCACCAACGCTGTCTTTGACTTTGAAACCAAAAACAGTTATAGCGTTCGACTGAGGACAACAGACCAAAGCGGGTTATCCTTCGAGAAACAATTAACCATTGGAGTAACTGACCTTAACGAAACTCCTACCAACTTAACCACCACAGCCCAACAAGATATCATAGACGCTCAAGGTGAAGACGACACCATTACCAGCATATTGGCCAATTTACAACAAAACGACACCATCAAAGGTGGTAATGGCACAGACACCTTAATTATCAGCGGAGGGACAGCTAATGATCTTATCTCCATAGATACCAGTAACACCACCAATCAATTAGATATTCGTGGGACAACAGTATTCGGATTTGAACGTTTTGATTTAACTAGCTTTACGGGTACAGTCAGTTTTGATGGTACTACTGGTAATGATTGGATTAAAGCAGGTACAGGAAACGATGATTTAAGTAGTGGAGACGGTAATGACACTCTGAACGGGGGAGCAGGTATAGACTTTTTAATCGGTGGTAAAGGAAATGATACTTATGTAGTAGATAATGTAGGAGATGTCATTATTGAATTTTTAAATGGTGGAATAGATACCGTTAAATCTTCTATCACTTGGACATTAAGAAACCACTTAGAAAACCTAACGTTACAGGGAACAACCGCTATTAACGGTACAGGTAATAACCTGAATAACAGCATTACAGGTAACGCAGCAGCTAACATTCTCACCGGTGGTTTAGGAAATGATACCCTCACAGGTAATGCGGGTGCTGATACTTTAATTGGTGGTCGTGGTAACGATTCCTACTATGTAGACAATACAGCAGATATCATTACAGAATTAGTAGGACAAGGACTAGATAGCGTTTTCAGCACCGCAGCAACTTATACTCTCAGCGCCAATGTAGAAAACCTAACGTTACAGGGAACAACCGCCATTAATGGTACAGGTAACACCCTCAATAATATCATTACAGGTAACGCAGCCGATAACGTTCTCACCGGTGGTACTGGTGCTGATACCCTTATTGGTGGCGCTGGTAACGACTCCTATTATGTGGACAGTACAGCAGATAGCATCACAGAAAATGCTAATGAAGGAACAGATAGCGTTTTCAGCACCGCAGCAACTTACACCCTCAGCGCCAATGTAGAAAACCTGACGTTACAGGGAACAACCGCTATTAATGGTACAGGTAATGAACTAAATAACAACATTACAGGTAATACTGGTAATAACGTTCTCACAGGTGGTGCGGGTGCTGATACTTTAATTGGTGGTGGTGGTAGCGATAGCCTGTATTTAGGTTTAAACGATAATGCTGTAGATAACGTTAACTACGTTCTTGGTCATGGTACAGATATAGTTTACCAATTTGTGCGCGGTGTCAGTGGCGATAAACTGAACTTTACAGGTATTGCCAATTTTGATGTGATTACATCAGGTAATTCTACATTAGTGCGAATTGGAGATGGTATTATTGGTAATGCTGGTTTTGGTACTGGTCAATCATTAATGACTTTATCTGATACATCTGGATTTAATAGCACCAATGCGAGTTTAAACCTGTTCGGAGGTACTTTCCTATTTAGTTAATAGCTTTATTGGGTTTTCTCAACCCAATAACTTAGGGACTTTGTTGTTAGGACTTTGTTGGGTTACGTTGTCGCTTAACCCAACCTACAATTATCACTTTAATCAGGTGACAGGTGCTACGCCACGGGGACAGGTGACAGGGAACAGAGAACAGGGAACAGGGAACAGAGAACAGGGAACAGAGAACAGGGAACAGAGAACAGAGAACAGGGAACAGCCAACAAGACGCGAAAAATTTGTTTTTTAGGTGTTGACAAAGGATTTGAAATATGTTATCATAATTTTGATAAGGAAGAACTATCTGAAATTAGGTGACAGTTGACAGGGAACAGGGAACAGGGAATAGCTTTTTGAGTAGGATAGCGATAGCGAAGCGCTGCTGCAAGCAGTTCGCTATATAATAGGGTAAGTTTAGGTTGAGTGAGGTACATTTTGTGCAGGCAAGACTTGTACTGAGATTGGTCGAAGTATGCCCGCACCACAAGAGTTTTATTTTATTATTAATATCTGTACTTGAGGTAAAGGCTTTGGAGGTAGGATAGCGATAGCGAAGCGCTGCTGCAAGCAGTTCGCTATATTATATAGTAACGCACCATTTAAAATCATTGACATCATCAAAAAATCCCCATCTTCATCCTGTACATCCTTTCATCCTGGATATCCTGATTCTGACATCACCCCACAAAGCAACAATTAACGCAAAAAAAACCGCGAAAAATTTGCTTTTTAGGTATTGACAAAGGATTTTAAATATGTTATCCTAAGCTTGATAAGGAAGAACTATCTGAAATTAGGTGACAGGTGACAGGGAACAGGGAATAGCTTTTTGAGTAGGATAGCGATAGCGAAGCGCTGCTGCAAGCAGTTCGCTATATAATATAGTAAGTTCAGCTTGAGTGAGGTACACCTTGTGCGGGCAAGATGCCCGCACCACAAGAGTTTTATTTTATTATTAATATCTGTACTTGAGGTGAAGACTTTGGGTGTAGCACAGCGATAGCGAAGCGCTGCTGCAAGCAGTTCGCTATATAATAGGGTAAGTTTAGGTTGAGTGAGGTACATTTTGTGCGGGCAAGATGCCTGCACCACAAGAGTTTTATTTTATTATTAATATCTGTACTTGAGGTAAAGGCTTTGGAGGTAGGATAGCGATAGCGAAGCGCTGCTGCAAGCAGTTCGCTATATTATATAGTAACGCACCATTTAAAATCATTGACATCATCAAAAAATCCCCATCTTCATCCTGTACATCCTTTCATCCTGGATATCCTGATTCTGACATCACCCCACAAAGCAACAATTAACGCAAAAAAAACCGCGAAAAATTTGCTTTTTAGGTATTGACAAAGGATTTTAAATATGTTATGCTTACCTTGATAAGGAAGAACTATCTTAAATTAGGTGACAGCTGACAGGGAACAGGGAATAGCTTTTTGAGTAGGGTGTGTTAGCGATTAGGTAAAGAATTTGTGTGTAGCATAGCGATAGCGAAGCGCTGCTGCAAGCAGTTCGCTATATAATACAGCAAGTTCAGCTTGAGTGAGGTACACCTTGTGCGGGCAAGATGCCCGCACCACAAGAGTTTTATTTTATTATTAATATCTGTACTTGAGGTGAAGACTTTGGGTGTAGCACAGCGATAGCGAAGCGCTGCTGCAAGCAGTTCGCTATATAATAGGGTAAGTTTAGGTTGAGTGAGGTACATTTTGTGCGGGCAAGATGCCTGCACCACAAGAGTTTTATTTTATTATTAATATCTGTACTTGAGGTAAAGGCTTTGGAGGTAGGATAGCGATAGCGAAGCGCTGCTGCAAGCAGTTCGCTATATTATATAGTAACGCACCATTTAAAATCATTGACATCATCAAAAAATCCCCATCTTCATCCTGTACATCCTTTCATCCTGGATATCCTGATTCTGACATAAATTAGGTGACAGGTGCTACGCCACGGGGATAGGTGACAGGGAACAGCTTTTTGAGTAGGGTGTGTTAGCTATTCGTAACGCACCATTTTAAATCATTGACATCATCAAAAAATCCCCCTCCTCATCCTGTACATCCTTTCATCAGTTGACAGGGAACAGCCAACAAAATGCAAAAAAAACCGCGAAAAATTTGCTTTTTAGGTATTGACAAAGGATTTTAAATATGTTATCCTTATCTTGATAAGGAAGAACTATCTGAAATTATTTATAAACAATTTAATTAATAAAACAACAAAATCCCCGACTTCTTTGAGAGGTTGGGGATTTTGTTCAAGATCAAGCCTTACAGCATGGGTACAAACTGAGACTTATCAGGTACTTCCGCATACTCAGCCACGATTTGTCTAAGTTCGTCACCATTAATGGTTTCTTTTTCAATCAACAAATCAACTAAACGATCTGCAAGACTACGATGATCACGCATGATCTTCTTAGCGCTAGCATAGCATTCTTCCACAATCATTCTGACTTGAGCATCAATGCGACAAGCGATAGACTCGGAATACTCGGAACGGGTTGTCCAGTCACGACCCAGGAACACCTCACCCTGTTGGCTTTCCAGAGATAAAGGACCTAGATCAGACATTCCGAACCGTGTTACCATTTGTCGAGCCATGCCTGATAACTGCTGTAAATCTCCACCAGCGCCAGTTGTTACTTCTGCTGCTCCAAAAATTACTTCTTCAGCAGCCCGACCACCTAAAGCCCCGGTAATTCTGGCCTTTAGCTGAGAACGGCTAATTAGACCTTGTTCTTCATTAGGCATAAACCAAGTTAAACCCTGGGCTTGTCCTCTGGGAATCAAAGTCACCTTTTGGACGGGGTCATGGTCTTTAAGTAAAGTCCCCACTAAAGCGTGTCCAATTTCATGATAAGCAATCAACCGCTTACTCTTGCTGTCTACCAGGGGAGTACCTTCCATCCCCGCAACTACGCGGTCTACAGCATCATCAATTTCCGCTAAAGTGATACCCTCTTTGCGTCTTCTAGCAGTGAGAATAGCCGCTTCATTGAGCAGATTAGCTAAATCTGCACCGGTAAACCCTGGAGTGCGACGGGCGATCGCTTCTAAGGACACGCTATCATCCAACTTCTTATTTCTAGCATGAACCTGTAATACTTCCAAACGGCCTTTAATGTCTGGAGCATCTACCGTTACTTGTCTATCGAAACGACCAGGACGCAACAAAGCCGCATCTAACACATCAGGGCGGTTGGTAGCAGCAATAATAATAATGCCAGTATTGCCTTCAAAACCGTCCATTTCCGTTAATAATTGATTAAGGGTTTGTTCCCGTTCATCATTACCACCACCAATACCAGCGCCCCGTTGACGACCCACAGCGTCAATTTCATCAATAAAGATAATACAGGGAGCGTTATCTTTCGCTTTCTTAAACAAATCACGGACACGGGAAGCACCCACACCCACGAACATTTCTACAAATTCCGAACCGGAAATACTGAAAAAAGGAACACCAGCTTCACCAGCGATCGCTTTAGCGAGTAAAGTTTTACCAGTTCCTGGAGGTCCAACTAATAGTACACCCTTGGGAATCCGAGCGCCAACAGCGGTAAATTTTTCAGGTTGTTTTAGAAAAGTGACAACCTCTTGTAATTCTTCCTTTGCTTCTTCAATTCCCGCCACATCATCGAATTTTACCCCAGTTTTCGCTTCCATTTGGAAACGAGCGCGGGATTTGCCAAAATTCATCGCTTGTCCAGGACCACCGGGAAGATTATTAGAACGACGGAACAAAAAGAAAAGTCCCGTAATCAATAAAACCGGGAAAATCAAATTACCCAGAAGTCCCCAGATTGCCCCGTCATTTCGCATGGGGTGGGCATCAAAGCTCACTTCCTTCTGTTTCAGCTTTTGAATCAATTCCGGGGCATTCACGGGCAAATCTACCCGCCAGCGTTGAGTGCGATTTTCGATGTCTTGGTCATTGGCCTCAATAATTGCCGTTCTCCCACCATCGTAAAGATCCACATTAATAACACGGTCTGCGTCCAAATATTCCAGAAAGCGACCGTAGGTCATGCGGGTATTGGCCGCATTTTTACCCGTATCCGCAGAAGTGCCTGTAAAAGTGCCTTGCCAGAAGAAAAAGCCAATTACTAAGGCCAGCACTGACCAAAGTGCTACGACTCTCCAAGAGAATTTCATCTTTAATTTGCCTCTAGATACTAATATGACTGCTTTTGTAACGGATGTTTATAAATCCATTTTGTAATTTGAGCCATAAAACGTCGGTTTGCTTATGGCAGATTCATGAAGTTTGTCTAGAATCTTAATTAAATTTAACCTAATTCTCATAGTAATACCAATTAAAAATTAAAAATTAAAAGTTAAATATCCCCAAAGTCATACCCAGTAAGGATTTGGGGCTAATTTATATTTTGCTATCTCTATTACTAATTTTATGCTGGACTGCACAGGATTACCAAATTCATTTATTTTTCTTTATCTGTGTTTATCTGCGTTTATTGATATAGTTTATCTCTTCTATGCTTTGAAGCTAAATACAACGGAAATATTACGGAGAATAGACCACGAAGAAACGAAGAAGCGAAGGTAAGAGTTTTAGAGAGATTTTTCGTGATGGGTGATAGTGTCATCGCTGATCTTGTAACTAATCATCGGTTAAAATATAGTAGACTTCTTGTGGAAATTTTTATGAAAGCAGAGTTAACAGCCATCATTGAGAGAGCAACGGAAGGAGGATATTGGGCAATTTGTCCAGAAATTTCTGGTGCTAATGGTCAAGGTGAAACCATTGAGGAAGCGAAAGAAAACTTGGAACTTGCTATTCAATTGATTATTGAAGATCGTATGGCAGATATCCGCAGGGGAATCACAGAAGATGCGATAGAAGAGACCATTTTAATTCCATGAAACGTAAAGAATTAGAAAAAAAGTGAAAACAAGCAGGTTGTTACTTAAAACAAGAAGGTGGTTCTCATTCTTTATGGATTAATCCTCAAACAGGTGTCATTGAGGCTGTACCAAGACATACAGAAATTAAGGAATTTTTAGCCCAGAAAATTCTTAAAAACTTAAATGCCGAATAAGTAGGTGAACACAATAAAACCAATCTGTGTAAAGAAAAGTAAAATCGCCCAAAACCTCTTCACTCTGTTCAACCTTCTCTACAAGGGTTTCAAGTCACGCACATTTAATTCTCACAAGATGTCTAATCATTTACTTAGCTCCCATAATTTTTAAAGTATAAGGTAGGGAATCATTTTCCTTGTAAGAACCAATCCAAATTTGGTAAGTTCCTGGTAGCCATTCACCAACAACACCGGGATTTTTACCATCAAAGTCATCATTACACCAAGTTCCACCAGGTCCTTTGATAATCATGGTCGTGTCCGCAGGACTGTTAACTACTAATTTTAGGTATTCAAATTTACTCAATAGTTTCAGCGTATGATCGGGTGCTTCATCCATAAATCCCTTACAAGGTCCAGTTGATGTTGTTTCTGTTTCGGCTATTTGGCTTCCGGGTATTGAACCACCACTCATTCCCCTGACTGTCAATGGATCTGGGGAAAATGGATATTGAATAGTAACATTTTCAAAAATCTGGGAAACTCGTTGAGCATTAGCCACTTGAGTAAATCCACCTGTAGTCCAGAGTATAATCATTCCTGTAGTCAATACTTTTTTGGACATTGTAATTATAGAAATTTGCTAAATACCTTTAAAGACATAAATTTACGGTCTCAAGTTCCTTTAGAGAAAAGACTTGAGTACCGCTGTGAGAATTTAAAATTCCAGAAAATTCTTACCCAATACTCAGTAATTAATTATTGCTAATTGCCTGATTTAAACGAGATTTATCTAAACCAATCTGATTTAATAGTAACCAAGATTGAATTAAATCTGGTCCGTGTACATCCCCAGTTAAAGCTGCTCTGAGCGATCGCATCACTAAGCCCTTTTTCACATTTTCTGTTTTTACAACTTGCTTAATTATACCTTGGGCTATATCTGCTGATAAAGTTGGTTGACTCTCTAAAGCTGTAGTAATTGCTTGTAGTACAGCTTTAACACCTTCCTGCTGTAGTTGTTGACTACCTTCTTCAGTTAATTCTACACCATCAGTAAAAAATCCCTTGGTCATTTCCACAGCATCTACCAACCGAGTCAAACTAGCAGCAATTAACCCCGTTAATGATTCTAACCAAGGACGTTCTCTACCACCGTTAAATTGATAACCAGCTTTTTCCCAGAAGGGCATAAGTAAATCTGTAAGTTCCCCAACTGGCTTATGATGGAGATATTGGCTATTCAACCAGTCCAATTTATCCCAGTCAAATTTAGCACCAGCCTTATTCACTCGCTCAAAGCCAAAATCCTGAGCCGCTGATTCCAAATCAAAGATTTCTTGCGTGGAATCCCCTGGCGACCATCCTAGTAAAGTCATATAATTTACTAGAGCTTCCGCCGTAAAACCCAGATCCTGAAAGTCACAAATGGAAGTTACTCCATCTCGTTTCGAGAGTTTTCGCCCTTCTTGGTTTAAAATCAAGGGTGTATGGGCAAATTCGGGAATTTTCGCCCCCAAAGCTTCATATAGTAAAATCTGTTTAGCTGTATTAGCGATATGGTCTTCACCCCGAATCACATGAGTAATTTCCATATCAATATCATCCACAACCACCACAAAATTATACAATGGTTGACCACTACCATCACTAGAAGCGCGAGCAATGACCATATCACCACCCAAATCACTACCACGCCAACTCATTTTACCCCGTACTAAGTCATTCCAAACAATTTCCCGATCATCGGCAATTTGGAAACGAATTACAGAAGAACGTCCTTGAGCCTCAAACTCAGCCCTTTGTTCTGGAGTTAAGTACCGATGACGGTTATCATAACGAGGTGCTTCACCTTTAGCCTTTTGCGCTTCTCGTAAAGCGTCTAATTCTTCAGATGTGGTATAACAGCGGTAAGCTAGTCCTTGATCTAGTAGTTTTTCAACTGCTTCCTTGTAAAGTTCTAAGCGTTGAGATTGGAAAAATGGACCTTCATCCCAATTCAATCCTAACCAGCGTAGTCCATTGAGAATATTATCTGTATATTCTGGACGCGATCGCTCTAAATCTGTATCTTCTATTCTTAAAATAAACTTGCCATGATGGTGACGAGCAAACAAGTAATTAAATACAGCCGTTCTCGCTGTACCAATATGTAAATTTCCGGTAGGACTTGGAGCTATACGGACTCTGACGGTCACAGTTGATTCTCTCTTTTATACAGCACAATTAAACTTACTGATATAAAACCTATGAGTATATATGAATATCTCAGCATTTTACATTCAGCACTTTTGAACAGGAATAAGGAAACCCGAAACTTAATCACGGGTAACAGGCTTGATTATAACCCAATTTAAGTTTCTTTTCCTATTCCTACATGGTATATTGTCCAGGGCGAACGATGGGACTCGAACCCACGAATGGTGGTACCACAAACCACTGCCTTAACCACTTGGCTACGCTCGCCATTCAACTTATTTTTCAATAATAACACTAACTAAAAAAATGATCAAGCCTTTTTGATCAGAAATTTAGATAATTTTCTTGGTAGTCTTTGAAAGACCAACAACTACCGACTTCAAGTTGAAATATGAAACTTTTAACTACTCTCATCAGTATAGGAGCAGTAAGTGTTACTATATTGGGGGTGATTATGGCCAAAACCAACCCCAATCAGATTGAGTATGAAAAGTATGCAGTTCACAAGCTGACAACATACTTAGAAACTGATGTATGTCAAAAGACTCCGAATTTCCTGGAAAGATTAATTAAAGTTGATTGTCATCAAATGCTTCAAACGCTTAAACCAGAAATTAAAGAACTTATTACCAGTACAACCAACCGACAAGACTATATAATCTTTAGTATTTATAGAAGTGAAATTAAACTTGATTCGTGGATACCAGGTTACAAGTTTGAAACTGTGGGAGCATTGAATCAATTTTATACTTACAATGCCGAAGAAAAATAAATAGGGAATAGGTGGGAATTTTACCAATGACAACTAATGACTAATACAGCTTATCTTTTAGTATCTCACGGAAGTCGTGATCCTCGTCCACATTTGGCTATGCAGCAATTAGCTAGGCTGTTAAGTGAGATGTTACCCCAAGGGGAAGACTTGATAGGTATTGCTACCTTAGAGGCCAATATCCAACCTTTACATCAACAAATTCAAGATTTCGCTGATCAAGTTCAGGCTTTTGGCTGTAAAATAGTGCAAATTATCCCCCTATTTTTGTTACCGGGTTTTCATCTCATGACTGATATTCCCGCAGAAATAGCACTGGCACAACAGGCAATAAATGAAAGAATAAGAATAGAATTATGTCCTCATGTCGGTAGTTATCCTGGGTTAGAAAAATTTGTTTCTAGGATGATGATGACAGTAAAAGCTGATGTATCAATTATCCTAGCTCATGGCAGTCGTCGTCCTGGTTCTCATAGACCCGTAGAAAATATAGCAGCTAGTGTGGGTGCATTTACAGCTTATTGGTCTGTACCTCCCAGTTTAGAACTAAGAGTCAAGGAATTGATTACCGCTGGTTATGAACAAATTGCGATTTTTCCCTACTTTTTATTTACAGGTGGCATAACTGATGCGATCGCTTTGGCAGTAGAAACGCTAAAATTGGAGTTTCCATCAGTAACTTTTCAACTCGCACCACCTTTAGGAACAAGTCGAGAATTTGCTGATTTAATCGGGGATTTGATCAAAGAAGGGGAAAAAGTTTTTGGGTAAAGTTTATTTAGTTGGTGCAGGTCCAGGAGATCCTGGACTCATGACCATCAAGGGAAAAGATTTATTAGCTTGTGCAGATGTAGTTATTTATGATGCTTTGGTAAGTCCAGAAGTATTAAATATGATTAATCCCGCAGCAGAACAAATTAACGCTGGTAAACGGATGGGTAGGCATTCTTTATTACAAGAAGCTACCACAGAATTACTGATAGAAAAGGCGGCAAATCATGCTGTTGTCGTCAGACTCAAAGGTGGTGATCCCTTTATTTTCGGTCGTGGTGGGGAAGAAATGGCAGAATTGGTAGCCGCAGGGATTCCCGTAGAAGTTGTACCAGGGATTACATCAGGAATAGCTGCTGCGGCCTATGCTGGTATTCCTTTAACCCATCGCCTTTATAGTTCTTCTGTAACTTTTGTGACTGGACATGAATCTGCTGGTAAATATAAACCCCAGGTAAATTGGCCAGCAATAGCCCATGGTTCAGAAACAATTGTAATTTATATGGGTATACACAATTTACCCTACATTGTAGAGCAGTTAACTGTAGCGGGGTTGAGTTTAGATACACCCATGGCTTTAATTCGCTGGGGAACTCGGCCAGAACAGGAAGAATTAATTGGTGAATTGGGGACAATTGTAGCACAAGTAACAGAAAAAGGATTTCTCGCACCTGCAATAGCCGTAATTGGTGCAGTCGTTAAAATGCACAGTATATTATCTGATTCTGTACAGGAGAAAAAATAGAGGAAAAGTTTGGTTAGGGTTACACTGATTAAATCCTTTTTATTTGTCCTTTGTGTTGATATTCTGTTGTTGAATAATCTCGCTAATTTCTGCCAAACTTAAATTTAAAACCTGTGCGATTTGTTCTCTAGTTAAACCCAATGCGATCAAACCAGGAACTGCGTCTAACTTGGCTTTGCGTTCACCTTCTTCTTTTGCTTCTTGATAAAATCGGGTTTGTTTTAACTCACTTAATCCAAACATAGCTTCTATTTCCTCCCTATTCATTCTTGGAAACTTGTAAATTAAAATTGTCTCGATGATTTGTAATAGTTGTTGCTGTTGAAGTTGAGAATTGATCTCTTCTTTAGTTCTGGTGATTAATTCTCTAGCTTGGGTAATGGAATTATCTGGGTTAGCGATGATTAGTTTTATTGTAGCAATCCCAATGGGTAAAGATGTTGTTTCTGCTAATTCATCGAGATAAATAACTCGGACTCGTTGACTGGTGAAAAATTCTTGATAATGCTGAATATCTCTTGTATCTATGCTGCTGGTTGGATAGATAACTACCGCACTCCAGTGATTTTTGGGGTGGTTTTGGCGAATGTAAAGAAATATTTCGCTAAAAAGTCTATGTATGGTAGAGATCCTTATCTGATTGAAATTGTACTTCTAAAAAGTAGATGGGGTTATCTGTATTTTGGTTAGGTAAGAAAACTCCATCTATTCTCAAGGCTGTTTGTTTGACTTCAACTGATGAAAATTGATAAAGTTCGGCTAGTTGGGGGGAGTTACCAATCAGTTCAAAAAATATGCTAGGTATTTCTTGAAACAATCGGTAAAATATGCTGTCTGTTTTCATTTTAAAAAGTTGTTTTTAGCGATATCCAGGCTTTCATCAAGTGTTACCCCAAATTCTAGCGTATTAAACCCGGATTTTTATAAAGAAATCTCTAAAAATCCACTATTTCATCAATTAAATCTTTTTGAAAATAATTCATCTGTCTCAAAAAATTATGTAAACAATTGAAGAAGCTAAAAAACAACTTGATATGCTGATCAAAAAAGCTAGGTAGGATAAGTTATCGCTCAAATACAAGAATACAAATCTTTTTGATACAGATCAAGCTAGATGTGAATATTTAAAGGTTATGTAATTTTTATCCCTCCTCGAAATTCCCGCAGAGCTTGAGCATGATTTTCTATATTAATACAACCCATCAATAAATCTACATCTAAACTCGGTAAGAGTTGCGATTTACTAACAGCTTCATAGCCATCATTTCCTAAAGTATAAAACAATAATTCATCATTCATCCAAAACCAAACTTCAGGAATTTGTAACCGTTTGTATGCTTCCAGTTTATTAATTCCTCCACTACTAACAACCACCTCAATCACTAAATCAGGGCGTTTTCTATTTGCTCCCAATTCATAAGATTCATCAGCTTCTTTTTTGACCTTTTCAAATTCATTTTCTAGGGTAACAGAACCAGTAGGAGTAAAATCTAATTCCAAAAATTCTAAATAAATTTCTAGTAAAGCACCAATACGTTTTTTGATAGTTTCGTGTTTTTTCCCTGGCATTTTCCGAATCTCCAAGACTCCATCTAAAAAAGATAACCTTAACCCTGGGCGATCAATTAGCTGTTCAACAGCTTTAAATTCTCTCCAGGTTAAGTCACTAATTAAAATTGGTTCTGCTTCTCGTTCAATGAGTGTAGTTATCATAATTTAAACCCAAATTTAGAGATTGAATTTTGCTCAAGGTGATATCATATAAAAACAGATTATCATAAAAAATATCATGCAAGCATACAAACTCAAAGGAAAAATTGATCAATCTGGTAACTTGCTGATTACCGAACTTGTGAATTTACCCCCCGGAAATGTGGAAGTAATAGTCTGGCCAGCTACAGATACCCATGATCATACCACAACCAGTGAACCAGCACCAGAAACACCAAAAAGACGAACTAAAATCAAGGCTTTGCAAAACTGGTTTGAAAAAACCCAACCCGCACCTCCTGATTTTGATCCAGATCAAGCTAAATGGGAACATTTAAAGGAGAAACATAATCTGTGAAAATCTTGCTTGATACCAACATCATTATAGATATTTCCACAAAAACAATGATAAAATAGTTTGTGAATCAAGTCTTTGTTTGTGCCTATTCTCAATTCAATTTACACAAGAAGATAAATAATTATGCTATCAGTTGAAGAGTTAATTCAAGAAGCCTTGTCTTTACCCAGTTCTAGCAGAGTATTTTTAGTAGAAAAACTAATTGAAAGTCTAGAATCTGATATTGATGAAAATATCCAAAAGATTTGGAACACAGAAGCTAAAAAACGCCGGGATGAAATACGTAATCATACTGTTAAACCAATTTCTGGAGAAATCGCTTTAGCTCAAATTAGACAAATTTTAGAAAAATGAAAAATGAAAAATGCAGAAAATGAAATTGAAATAGCACAAAATTTTATCAATGCTGTTGAAGATGCCATTTTCCGAATTATTGAATCACTTAAACGCTATCCAGTTAGCGATGAATATATTCGTCGGTGTTTAGTGCGTAAGTTTCCCTATGGAATACTCTATACCATAGAAGATGAATACATTTTAACTGTAGCGGTTATGCACTGTAGTCGTAAACCAAAATATTGGCAAGAAGTGAACCAGCGCCAGAAACACCAAAAAGAATGGTACAGCAAAGAGAGGAATCCTTGATGATTTGAGAGGATGTTTTACTAGGAGATGATGATGAAAGTTGTCTGGAGTAGTTGATTCAAGGAGAGTTAGCGGGTTTGTGGTCTTGTTCTGTTGCTTATGATTGTAGAATTATCTTTAACTTTTCTGAGGATGAGAAGTTATTAGAAATGGTTATTTTATTGATAGATATTGGCAGCCATGATGAGGTTTATTAACCTGATTTGTGAATTTTTACACAATGTGTTCAAAAATTATTTTCAGTAAATCCTCTTGAGAAAAAGGCTTTTCTAAATAACCATTAGCTTTGACAAATTTGGCTTTTACTCTATCCCTTAATCCCATTCTTTCTGTCATCAAAATTATAGGAGTATCTTGATAATGTGTGTGTTTTCGTAATAAAGAACAGATTTCATAGCCGTTTAAATTAGGCATTTCTATGTTTAGTAAAATGATATCTGGTTGTACTCGCAGAATTTCCATTAAAGCTTGGGAAGAATCTGTAAATTTGATCACATTGAATATTTGTTCATCCAAAAATTCTGACACAGCATTTAAAATTTTCTGATTATCATCTATGGAAAAAATACTGCATTTCTGCTTCTCTCTGATAAAGGAGTTACTTGACTGATTTATATTTCCCTGATTATTAACTTGATCAGAATTGCTTTTGGGTAATTTTTCCTGGGATGTTTTGGGTACTTCTAACTGATAATAAGGTTCAAAATTCAAATTTTCTTGAACATCAACTTTTGCTGCTGATTGACATGGTTCTACTAAGGCTTTTAAATTTAAATGGCAAAATTTAGGCAGATTGTCTAAAAAAGTATTAGGAACAAATTCATAACTGCCATATTTTAAATTCAGCAAGGATTGTAAAACTTCTAGTGCTAACTCCTCAATTAGTAAAGCCGCTTGAAAATGACTAATATATTTTTGATTAACTAACCAACAAATAGCTAAATAATCTGGACTTGGTATTGAATGATTCTCAATATCTTTTTCAAAAATCATCCGCACTTGTTCATTAATTCCTCTGGGGAGAGTTGAGATTTGCTGACTTAATCTCTGTAAGTTCCGGTAAAGAGGTTTAAACATTTCTTCAGAATAACCAGCGTAAATTAGTTTACCCTGATCCATATATATTGACCAAGCACCAGATTCGCTAAATACTTGCAAACAACCAGTGTAAGAACTATTAGTAATCTTCTTTAATATGTTAATTGGTTGTAGTCTTTGGAAAAATCTATATCTAGTAATAGGAGTAGCGTTCATTTTCTGGGATGGTTCATTAAAGTTGTTTTTCATTATCAGTTACTCACTGTATTTTATCAATATTCCGAATCCTGATTCTTGAATTCTTCCCTTTAGGTTACTATATATTTTTTAGAGAAATAAAAAAGTATGTTAAACATAAGATGAAGATAAAAAAATGAAGTGGTGATTTTCTACCGACACGACTCTAATTTTTGATCTCAATGTTGCTTAAATTACCCAATACCCAATCGTGTCTACAATTAATATCCAAGTTATAGAAAATAGCGATCGCTTAGACCGCTATTTATCCCAGAAGTTATCAGATTTGTCCCGTTCTCGCATCCAGCAACTCATAGAACAGGGTCATGTCCAAGTTAATGATCAAATTTGCACATCTAAGAAGGTTAATCTCAAAATAGGCGATCGCATTTCTCTAGAAATTCCCGCCATCGAACCTTTACAACTCATAGCAGCGGATATTCCTCTAGATATCCTCTATGAAGATGAGGAGTTAATTATTCTCAATAAACCCGCTGGTTTGGTTGTTCACCCCGCACCCGGTCATCCTGACGGAACTTTAGTTAATGCTATATTGGCCCATTGTCCTAATTTACCCGGTATTGGCGGTATTCAACGTCCTGGAATAGTTCACCGCTTGGATAAAGATACTACCGGAGCGATTGTTATTGCTAAAACAGATTTAGCTTATCAGCATTTACAAGCACAATTACAAGCAAAAACCGCCAGACGAGAATATTTAGGTTTAGTTTACGGTGTTCCCAAAACGGAAACTGGAAGCATAGACTTACCCATTGGTCGCAATCCCCAAGACCGCAAAAAAATGGGAATTGTTTCTCTAGAAGATGGTGGACGCGCTGCAATAACTCACTGGCAAGTACAAGAGCGTCTTGCTAACTACACATTAATCCACTTTCAACTAGAAACAGGACGTACCCATCAAATTCGCGTCCACAGTGCCAAAATTGGTCATCCTATCGTTGGTGACCCTCTTTATAGTTCTGCTCATTCTATCGGCGTAAATTTGCCAGGACAAGCCCTACACGCTTGGAAACTCCAGTTACAACATCCTGTTTCTGGAAAGTTGCTTCAAGTAACAGCACCCCTTCCCCGCAGTTTTACCACTTTACTAGAAGTATTGCGTCGCCGCAGTGGGGTTTGTTAAGAATTTATGAGTAAATAACGATTTACTCTCAATTTGTGAATATAACTTTTTTTCATTCACATCCCCCCATGGGGGAAAAAAATAGAAAGTTTTCAAAATATTTAGAAATGTAAATTTAACACTCCTTAACAAAATTTAGGAAAGCTATAAATGGGATAAAACCCTTATATTCTTTTAATTACAAGGGTTTCCAGGAATATTTAAACAAGCTTAAGCTAGTTAATATTGCGATTTTTTGCAGAAAATATAAAGTTATGTAACAGAAATATCTAGATATTCTTAGTTGTATACCTTGTATGTAAAGGATTTGAGGCTTTTCTTAGGCGAACATCTTATTTATTCATAATTTGTAATAAATAAAGGTTCTATAGCATTGTATAAACATAAGCTGTAGGGGTTAAACAACAGAAGAAAGTTAAATAAAGCAGGTGATTCATTGAATTTGCCAGTTTCTCATAAATTTACCCTTGACTCTCATAATTTCTGGTTTGTAAACTGTAAACTAGAGAGGAGAGAAGACTTGAGAACGGCTTTGATTTGACTTCGTTGCCAACCAATCCGAATTAGTTTTAATTTAGAGATCTCTCAACTAAGTAATTTAGGAGATTAGAGTCCATGACATTAGATGTATTTTCCAAGGTTGTTTCCCAAGCTGACGCTCGTGGTGAATTCCTCAGCACCGAACAGCTAGATGCTTTGACCGCAGTAGTAGCCGCTGGTAGCAAGCGTTTAGACACTGTTAACCGCATCACCAGCAACGCTAAAGACATCGTTACCGATGCTGCTCGTGCTTTGTTTGAAGAACAGCCCAATTTGATCGCTCCTGGTGGAAACGCTTACACCAACCGTCGGATGGCTGCTTGTTTGCGCGACATGGAAATTATCTTGCGCTATGTAACCTATGCAGCATTAGCGGGTGATGCTAGTGTTCTAGATGACCGTTGCTTAAATGGCTTACGGGAAACCTACCAAGCTTTGGGTACCCCTGGTGCTTCAGTAGCAGTTGGTGTTGGCAAAATGAAAGAAGCAGCGATCGCTAAAATCAACGATCCTAACGGGATCACCAAGGGTGATTGTAGTTCTTTGGTTTCTGAAGTTGCAAGCTACTTTGATCGTGCTGCGGCTGCTGTTGCCTAAAAATTACAAATTAGCTCCCGTCTAAATTGAGCTTTTTTCATAACCTGCATGGCGTAGCCATACAAAACAAGCAAGAAACAATCTAGGAGATTTTCACCAATGAAAACACCAATTACCGAAGCAATTGCATCTGCTGATACCCAAGGACGCTTTTTAAGCAACACCGAATTACAAGCTGTTAACGGTCGTTTCGTTCGCGCTGCTGCCAGCATGGAAGCTGCTCGTGGTTTAACCGCTAATGCTCAAAAATTGATTGATGGTGCTACCAGCGCTGTTTACAGCAAATTCCCTTATACCACCTCTACCCCAGGCGCTCAATTCGCATCTGATGCTCGTGGTAAAGCTAAATGCGCTCGTGACGTTGGTCACTACCTACGCATCATCACCTATAGCCTAGTTGCTGGTGGTACAGGTCCTTTGGATGAGTTCTTGATTGCTGGTTTGTCTGAAATCAACGGCGCGTTTGATTTGTCTCCCAGCTGGTACGTAGAAGCTTTAAAATCCATCAAAGCTAATCATGGTTTGAGCGGTCAAGCTGCTAACGAAGCTAATACCTACATTGACTACGCCATCAACGCTCTTAGCTAGATAGCGTCATGCCCGGAGAGGGATACAATTATTAGATGAAGTTACCCCTCAAGGGGTTCGCCAGTTATTGCTCATGGAGTCACTGCGTTAGTTGGAAAATATCCAACTGTAAATTAAGTGGCGTTAAGACCTCCAAGATCATCCTGGTTCACCTAGCAATTGGATCTAGCTCCGGGCATAGTTTTATCTACAAATAAGGCAAGAGTCAAGAGGGAATAGGTAAGTCCTAATTACCAACGACCAACTTGGATTAAATACCAAGCTTTATTCCGCCAAAATTCGGCACAATAAAGGGAAAAAACATGGCAATTACAACAGCAGCCTCCAGACTAGGAACAGAGCCTTTCAGCGACGCACCCAGAGTTGAACTGCGCCCCAGCGCCAGCCGGGAAGAAGTAGAAGCTGTAATTCGTGCCGTTTATCGTCAAGTCTTAGGAAATGACTATATACTGGCATCAGATCGCTTAATTAGTGCAGAATCACTGCTACGTGACGGCAATTTAAGCGTGAAAGAGTTTGTCCGCAGCGTCGCTAAATCAGAACTCTACAAATCTAAATTCTTCTACAACAGTTTCCAAACTCGGTTAATTGAACTCAACTATAAACATTTGTTGGGTCGCGCACCATACAATGAGTCAGAAGTGACTTACCACTTAGACTTATATATTAACCAAGGTTACGACGCGGAAATTGACTCCTACATTGATTCCCAAGAGTATCAGAATAGCTTTGGGGAAAATGTTGTTCCTTATTATCGCGGGTTCGATTTTCAAACGGGACAAAATGCAGCCGGTTTTACGCGGATGTTCCGTTTATACAGAGGTTATGCTAACAGCGATACCGCTCAGGTTGAAGGTTCTAAATCCCGTTTGGCGCGGGAATTAGCTAGTAATAAAACCTCCTCAGTTGTTGGACCATCTGGTAGTAACAATAACTGGGGTTTCCGCGTATCTGTAGATGACGCTCCTAAGCAAAATCTAGGTAATGCCGTTGGGGAATCCAATCGCACTTACCGGATTGAAGTTACAGGTATTCGCAATCCAGGATACCCCAAAGTCCGCCGTAGCAGTACAGTGTTTATTGTGCCTTACGAGCGCCTTTTAGAGAAAATGCAGCAAATTCATAGAGTTGGCGGCAAAATTGCCAGCATAACATCAACCTAAGCGCTGCTCACGGACAAAACTCACATAGGAGATATAGAAGTAATGTTCGGTCAAACTACACTTGGTGCTAGTAGCGTTTCTTCATCTGCCAGCCGCGTATTTCGTTACGAAGTTGTGGGCTTAAAGCAAAACCAAGAAAGCGACAAGAACAAATTCGACATTCGCCGCAGTGGTAGCGTATTTATTACCGTACCCTACAGCCGCATGAATGAAGAAATGCAGCGGATTAGCCGTCTAGGTGGCAAAATCGTCAAAATTGAAACTTTGACAGCGGCGGAATAAGCATCAAGCCCTGGCAATGATAGAACCCAGTGGAGAAGCATATCCTGCGGAAAATGCACCAAATCTCACACCAGAGATAGCTATTGCTAACCTGCAATCATCAGATCTAAGTCTCCGCTATTATGCTGCTTGGTGGTTGGGTAAGTTCCGAATCAGTCAGCCACAAGCCATAGACGCACTTATCAGCGCGTTAGAGGATGAAGCCGACAGAACAGAACTAGGAGGTTATCCCTTACGGCGCAATGCCGCTAGATCACTTGGTAAATTGGGCAACTTGAAAGCTGTACCAGGTTTAATTAAGTGCTTGGAATGTGCTGATTTTTATGTCCGCGAAGCCGCAGCCCAATCTTTGGCCATGCTCAAGGATAAAACAGCATTACCAGCATTGATAAAACTACTAGATGGGGGTGTTGACCAAGCAGTACAAGTACCTGGTTTACCTCATCTTACCCAGCCCTATACGGCAATATTAGAAGCCTTGGGAGCTATGGGTGCAACTGAGGCTATTTCTCTTGTCCAGCCTTTTCTTCAGCATCCAGTTCCCCGATTACAATGCTCCGCAGCCAGAGCCATGTACCAACTGACACAAGACCCCATCTATGGTGAGTTATTAGTGAAAACTTTGGTGACGGGTGATTTAAAAATGCGTCGCGTTGTTTTGGGAGACCTGGGGGCAATTGGGTATTTAGCAGCAGCAGAGGCTATTGCTCAAGCACAAGTGGAAAATAGCTTTAAACTGATTGCTTTGAAAGGATTATTAGAGTATCAACTGCCAGAACAGTCTGATACTTTTGGTATATCTGAACCAGCTACCCGAGTTATGAATTTGATGGACTCACTCTTATAGTCAGTAGTCAGTTGTCAATTATCAGTTGCAAAACTACTGACTACTGACCACTGACCACTGAGAAAAAATGGATGAACTAATTCGGGCTATTGCCACAGCTGAAACACCTTACCAACTGGTGACAGCAGTGAAGAATTTGGCAGCAATTAAAGATACATCAGCAATTCCCACTTTAATCGCTGTATTTGGTTATAACAATCCAGAAGCAGCGATAGTGGCAGCGGCAGCATTAACAGAGTTGGGAGAGGTAGCAGTCCCACAATTGCTAAACCTTGATGATTATAACTATGGCGCACGGGCTTATTCAATTCGCACTCTGGCAGCGATCGCCGATCCTCGCGCTTTAGATGTTCTTATTGATACTACATTGACTGACTTTGCCCCTAGTGTCCGCCGTGCGGCTGCTAAGGGACTAGGAAACTTACAATGGCATAAGCTAGACATTGTTGCCAGTGAAATAGCTACAAATCGCGCCCTAGAGACACTAATGTGCATCTGTGAAGATACAGACTGGTCAATTCGTTATGCTGCTGTTGTTGGGTTACAAGCTTTAGCGAAAGTAGCTACAGTTAGATCACCTATTTTTGCTAAATTTGCATCAATGCTGACTAAAGATACTGAAAAAGCAGTTCGCGCTCGCGTTCAGTTGGCCTATAGCCAGTAAAGTAATTTACATACCATATAACAAGGTAAAAGTAAAAATGTCAATACCACTACTAGCATACCCCCCTAAATCGCAAAATCAGCGAGTAGAAGGCTACGAAGTCCCCAACGAAGATACACCAACGATGTATCGCTTAAATTATGCCACTTCTGACCAAGATATTGATAGCATCATCTGGGCGGCATATCGGCAAATTTTCAGCGAACACCTGATTTTAGACAGTTATCGGCAAAACTTCTTAGAATCACAACTGCGAAATCGGGCTATTACCCTGCGGGATTTTATCCGGGGTTTAGGCAAATCAGACGTTTACCGCACTCAAGTAGCAGATACAAACTCTAATTATCGTTTAGTTGACATTACTTTAAAACGGTTCTTAGGCCGGGCTGCTTACAATAAAGACGAAGAAATCGCTTGGTCAATTGTCATTGCTACCAAAGGATTACATGGGTTTATAGATGCTTTATTGGATTCCAGTGAGTATTTAGACAACTTTGGTGATGACATTGTACCTTTTCAACGTCGTCGTTTTGGCGATCGCCCCTTTAATTTAGTTAATCCCCGTTACAATGCTTATTGGCGTGATACACAAAACATTCGCGGTATAACTGGTCGTTCCTTCTACACAGCCCGGACATCAGGACAACTGACTACAGCGGATATCAGACGGGCAATTCCGGCTAATTTCTTCGCTATGGCAGGGTCAATTATTACCAACGAACGCAACTACCAACGTAGTTTAGCCACAGCCCAATCTTTCGTCAGTAGCCTGGAAATACCCGATACTTCCCGCGAAATCGGTACACCACAACCCACTATTAAACCCGTAGCAGTTTCCTTACCTTACCGGTATATCCCCGCTAACGCCAAAAATTAGTAATTCGCAAGAAGCAAGAGGCAAGAGGCAAGAGAAAAATAAATATCTTCCTATTACCTATTACCTATTACCTAACAACTGACAAACATGACAATACCTTTACTAGAATACAAACCCAGTTCTCAAAACCAGCGTGTTTCTGGTTATGAAGTTGCTAACGAAGATACACCCACAATTTACCGCATCGAAGACTGTTCCTTTGGTGAAGAAGTAGAAGAATTAATTTGGGCAGCTTATCGGCAACTTTTCAGTGAACACGTTATCCTCAAATTTTACCGTCAAGTTAATTTAGAATCCCAAGTAAAAAACAAGGCAATTACCGTCCGTGATTTTATCCGGGGTTTAGCTAAATCTGAAGCTTTCCAAAGTTTGGTAATTCAGACTAATTCTAATTACAGATTAGTAGAAATTGGACTAAAACGGTTATTAGGTCGCGCACCATACAACAAAGAAGAAGAAATTGCTTGGTCAATTGTCATTGCTACTAAAGGCTGGGGTGGCTTTGTTGATACTTTGCTAGATTCTGAAGAATATCAAAGTAACTTTGGTGAAAATATTGTTCCCTATCAAAGACGGCGTTATAAAGATAGACCCTTTAATTTGGTAACACCACGATACAGCGATTATTGGCGCGACCAACTCGAAGATGCTCGTTATAAATGGGGTGACATCAAAAACTTTTTGGATATGGCAAATTCCATTAAGATTAAAACAGTGACTTACACACCAGTTAGCACTGCTAATATCCAAATCCCTAACACCACAAGACAAACAACATCAACTGGTATTCCTGTTTCCGTTAGTCCTAGTGCTGGGTTTCCCGTGCGCTAAATAGTTTTTTATCTAGCTGGGTAATCTGGGTGAAAAAAGTTCAAAAGTTTGCATTTTTTTAAGGATTTTAATTTTAGTTACTTTGCTAAGTATAACAACATTTTGAGATGCCAACTTTACCAAAAGGCAGGTTTTTTAAAATGGCAATTCCTTTACTTGAATACAAACCTACAACTCAAAACCAAAGAGTTAGTAGTTTCGGCGCAGCAGATACAAATGAAGACAGTCCTTACATCTACCGCATTGAAAATGCTAACTCTCCCGGCGAAATTCAACAACTAATTTGGGCGGCTTATCGCCAAATTTTCAACGAACAGGAAATTCTCAAATTTAACCGCCAAATTAACTTAGAAACACAACTCAAAAATAGGTCAATTACGGTTAAAGACTTCATTCGCGGTTTGGTGAAATCAGAGCGATTTTATCAGCTAGTTGTGACACCAAATAACAACTATCGCTTGGTAGAAATGTTCCTGAAAAGGATCTTAGGTCGTTCTCCTTACAATGAGCAAGAAAAAATTGCCTGGTCAATTCAAATTGCTACTCTAGGTTGGGGAAAATTTGTTGATGTTTTAATTGATAGTAGCGAGTATGAACAAGCTTTTGGTGATTCTACCGTACCCTATCAACGCAAACGCATGACCACAGACCGACCAATCAGCTTTATGCCCCGCTATGGTGCTGATTATCGAGACCGGGCAGGTATTGTCCAAAGAGGTCGGTATAATCAATGGCGTGGGTTTGTCTACCCAAACTCTGGGCCAAATGTTGATTGGGGGGCGCTATCTGCTGTATTACTAGTCATAACCGCAGGTATCGTCTTCTTATTTATTCTCAATTGGTTAGGAATGAGTTCTATTTACTAACCGTTTCAGGGGAAAATAAGATTAAGAAGAAATAGGGAATAATACGGGGAATTTACACCCTATTCCCTATTCCCTAATTCATTATCTTTGTTTAACTTAATCATAAAAGGAAAAAAACAATATGGCATTGCCATTACTTGAATACAAACCAAGCACCCAAAATCACCGGGTAAGCAGTTTTGGACCTGCTGACCAAAATGAAGATACACCTTATATCTATCGTTTAGAAGATGTTAGTTCTTACACTGACATAACAAGCATCCTTTGGGCTGCTTATCGTCAAGTTTTCAGTGAACATGAAATCCTCAAATTTAACCGTCAAGTTACTTTAGAATCTCAACTTAAAAACGGTTCTTTGTCAGTGCGTGACTTTATTCGGGGTTTAGCAAAATCTGAAGCTTTCTATCGTTTAGTCGTTTCTGTTAATAACAACTACCGTTTAGTAGATATCACCCTCAAACGTTTATTGGGTCGTTGTGCTTACAATAAAAAAGAAGAAATTGCTTGGTCAATTGTCATTTGTAACAAAGGTTTTGGCGGTTTTGTTGATGTTTTATTAGACAGCGCCGAATACACCGAAAATTTTGGCGAAAATACTGTACCTTACCAACGGAAGCGTTTTGTAGACCGTCCCTTTAATTTGGTAACACCCCGTTACGGTGCTGACTTCCAAGAAACAGCAGGTACTGTCAAAACTGACTGGCGCTTTACTTTGGAGAATTTCTACACCGCCAAAGCGAAAGAAAAGCGCATGGCCGAAGGAGATCCTCGCAAATTCGCAGCTATGGCGGCTTCTGTATCTGGTAAAGGTAACTACGCACAAAAGTTATCTTCCTTTGATATTGACTACCTCAATGCTGTTCCTTATCGTGGTAGACGCTAGGTAAGTTAAGCCTGGGGCGGTGTTGCTGAATTAGGGTATGAAAGTCAGAAATTACATTTCTCCTCTTATTGTTTGCGTTTTTGCGTTTCTGCATGAGGCTTCATACTTTTATTCGGCAACACCATTTGTTTATTCAAGTATGTAGATATAATTTTCTAGTTTTCAAAGATTATAGGACTTACGCACGAGTCACGGAATAGGGAGAATAAGGGTTTGAGAGGTATTTTGCGTAAATCCTATGATAAATTTACTTAAGACCTAGCCATGAAAGTACACCTTGATTTGTAGTGTATTCAATCACTACCATTAAAATGAAGCCAATCATGGCCGCTCTACCATTTAATCGTTCGGCATATTCATTGAAGCCAAACTTGGGTTCTTCTAATTTAGGGGTAACAGTTGGTTGTTGTGTCATAATCAGTGGTTTCTCTCTTGTAATTGTCAAACAAAAATTTACAGGGATTTTTCAACTAAATTTCAGAGTATGGTGATCCGTGCTTTACAATTTTTAATTATTCTTTATCTATTGTAATAAGACTGGCCGATTAGTCAAGGTGAAAAAGACTAAAAATTTCGGATTTTGAATTGCTGAATACGGAAATAGTTAAATAGGTACTGGCACGCTAAAGTAAAACAACAGAATATCAGAGGTTATTAATGGAAATTGGTGTTCCTAAAGAAACTAAAGATCAAGAATTTCGGGTAGGGTTAAGTCCTTCTAGTGTCAGGGTGTTACGGGAAAATGGCCATAATATATTTGTAGAAAGTCAAGCTGGGAATGGTGCGGGATTTACTGATGAGGATTACGGCAATGCTGGGGCTGAAATTGTTGATAAAGCCGATGCTGCTTGGGATAGAGAGTTAGTTGTCAAAGTGAAAGAGCCTTTGACAAGTGAGTATAAGTTTTTGCAAAAAGAACAGTTGTTATTTACTTATTTACATTTAGCAGCAAATCGCCAATTAACAGAATATTTAATTGATTGTGGCATTTGTGCGATCGCTTATGAAACCGTAGAACAACCGGGAGCAAATAGACTTCCCTTACTCACTCCTATGAGTATTGTTGCCGGTCGGTTAGCGGTCCAATTTGGTGCTAGATTCTTAGAACGTCAACAAGGGGGAAGAGGGGTACTGTTAGGAGGTATACCGGGGGTTAAAGCTGGTAAAGTGGTGATTTTAGGTGGTGGTGTGGTGGGTACAGAAGCCGCAAAAATTGCCGTGGGTATGGGTGCAATGGTGCAAATATTAGATGTTAATGTGGAACGGTTATCCTACCTAGAAACCCTGTTTGGTTCGAGAGTAGAACTACTTTACAGCAATTCTGCCCATATTGAAGCAGCAGTTAAAGAAGCTGATTTACTGATTGGTGCGGTGTTAATTCCTGGTAAAAAAGCACCCATTTTAGTATCTCGTGAATTAGTTAAACAAATGCGTCCTGGTTCAGTGATTGTTGATGTGGCTGTGGATCAAGGTGGATGTGTTGAAACGCTACAACCGACATCTCATACAAATCCTGTATATATTGATGAGGGGGTAGTACATTATGGAGTTCCGAATATGCCAGGAGCAGTACCTTGGACATCAACACAAGCTCTTAACAACAGTACCTTACCCTATACTGTCCAGTTAGCAAATTTGGGAATTAAAGCTTTAGAGGTTAACCCAGCTTTAGCAAAAGGTTTAAACGTTAAAAATCATCATCTTGTACACCCCGCTCTCAAAGAGGTGTTCCCTGATTTAGTTGGGTAAGCTGTACTGCACTTAATTTGTATAATTATAGCGGGCATCCTGCCCGCACCACAAGATTTAGCCATATATTGATCAAACAACGGGCCCAGGGGGGTTTTGTCTGTGTAGCCGTGATTTATAATCACCAGGTATTTGATCACATCAAATCGGATTCCTCTATATGTTCCTGCAAACAAGTATATTAATAGGGGTGGAAACTAATAGATGAAACAGCGTCAAAAACTATTTGACCTTATTTCACCATTGATAAAATAATACCTACTAGTGAACCTAAAATTAACGCAATACTACTTAAAGAACTAATTGCAAAACCTGGACCACGTTTTTCCGCTGCTTGGTAATATCCCCAAGCATAAGCAATACGTCCCACTACCCAAGCTGCACCTAGCCCAGAACCCCAAATAGGACTAACGTAAACAGAAAATAACCATAAAGCCGGGATAAATAGAGCCAGTTGTTCTAAGGTGTTTTGCTGTACCCGTAATACTCTTTCAAAATCGGGGTTTCCTGTAGTCTGTGGTACAGGGACTTGATACTTAAATCTGGCTCTACCAACGTTGATTGTGACGACAAAGTATAGTATAAGTGCGGAAACAGTCACTAAACTAGGATAAGGAGACATAAACTTTAGTAAAATCAGAAATTGGCTTTATCTACAAAGTATTATAGATTATATCAAGTTCAGTTAATTAATTAAACTACAATAAGACCAATAGGACTTACGCAAGTGTCACAATAAATTATATGATCATCTCATTTGTTTGTAGTCAGAGCTTTAGCCCTGATGAATGTTACCATAGTTTATAGAAGATAGAACTAAAGTCTTAACTTCGATTTGATCTGTGATGCCAGTTGCGTCCTGTACAATTTTCTAGCATCCCTACCTCGGTCTGTGTCAGGGTTGGAGTTGTGGATTTTATAAGTAATCAAGCGAAAATGATATTATCAGCGAGGAACTTATTTATTTAATTAACCATGACCAATGACAGAACCACTAATTGAATTAAGGGGTATTTCTAAATCCTTCGGTAAGAACAAAGTTTTAGATGATGTTGATCTGAAAATATACCGAGGCCAAGCATTAGGGATTATTGGACCATCGGGAACTGGTAAGTCAACAATTTTACGGGTAATAGCAGGTTTATTAAAACCCGATGCGGGAGAAATTTATATTCAAGGAGTACGAAGGAATGGTTTAATAGAAGATGCTGCTGATCCTGTGGGGATTGGGATGGTATTTCAACAAGCCGCCTTATTTGACTCCTTGACAGTCGAAGAAAATATCGGCTTTTTACTTTATCAAAATTCTAAGTTAAAGCGATCGCAAATTCGTGAACTAGTCCGAGAAAAATTAGAACTGGTGGGTTTAGCAGATATTAGTCATCTCTACCCCTCAGAACTTTCTGGAGGAATGCGAAAAAGGGTAAGCTTTGCGAGAGCAATTATGTCTAATCCTCAACGTCCTACAGATAATCCAGAGGTTTTATTATACGATGAACCTACCGCTGGACTCGACCCCATAGCCTCAACTGTAATTGAGGATCTCATCCGCAGTTTACAGCATACCCAGGGAGTTTGTAGTACATACTCCATTGTTACTCACCAAGATAGTACCATTCGCCGTACCTCTGACCAAATAGTATTTCTTTATCAGGGGAAAGTACAATGGCAAGGTACAGTAGCTGCCTTAGATCATACAGAAAATCCTTTGATTAGACAATTTATGAGTGGGAGCGTACATGGACCGATTCAAGTCACGGGTTAAGTACCAAGTCAAAGAAAATTACCAAGCTTACTTTTTTTGGTGGAGGAATAAATGCGAGGTCTAATGAGCGGTTTTACGTCTACACGCATGATCAGGGAAGGTTCTGTAGGATTGTTACTCTTACTAGGGTTAGGTGCATTTGGGGTAATTTTACTATGGTTGAATAGGCTCACCCCCGGACAAACATCTTATCAAGCAATTGTCGAATTTGCTAACGCCGGCGGAATGCAAAAAGGTTCACCTGTGCGTTTTCGTGGTGTAAAAGTAGGGACTATTACCAGTGTTAAAGCTGGAGCAAATGCTGTTGATGTCGAAATTCAAATTAATTCACCTGATTTAAAGATTCCCAGTAATTCCCTAATTGAAGCCAATCAAAGTGGATTAATTAGCGAAAATATTATTGATATTACACCAAAGGGCGATTTACCTAGAAATATTACCGCTAAACCCCTAGATAAAGACTGTAATCCCAGTTTGATTGTTTGTAATGGTTCTCGCTTAAAAGGTGTAATTGGTATCAGTGTTGATGAAATGATACGGAACTCTTCTGACTTTGCGGCTCAGTATAGTAGCGACAAATTCTATAATAATGTTAACCGCACTTTGGAAACTTCCGCCAATGCTGCGGCCAATATCGCAGCTTTGACTAAGGATTTGCAAAGTTTGAGCAAAAGCGTTCGCGGGCAATTAACTGTATTCTCTGATACTGCAACAACATTGAAAACCTCCACAAACCAACTAACTGCAACTACAATCACAACAGCGGATCAATTAAGAACCACAGCAAAGGATTTTAGTGAAACATCTAAACAGGCAAATCGTTTACTTAATAACTTAGATAGTCTTGTCACTACCAATCGTTCTTCTCTAGTTGGAACTTTGAATAGTATGACAGAAACCAGTAACCAACTTCGTCAGACAGTGATGAGTTTATCACCAACGATTAATCGCTTAACCCAAGGAGAATTACTGAAAAACTTAGAAACACTCTCAGCAAATGCAGCGGAAGCTTCCGCGAATTTAAAAGATGCTTCTAAAACCCTGAATGATCCAAAAAACATTGTCTTATTACAACAAACTTTAGATGCAGCTAGGGTAACATTTGAAAATACTCAAAAAATTACATCTGATTTAGACGAATTAACGGGTGATCCTAAGTTCCGCCAAAATTTACTACAATTAGTGAATGGTTTAAGTAAATTAGTTTCTTCTAGTAAAGATGTACAAGAACAGACAAAAGTAGCTGTAACTTTAGACTCTCTTAAAACCGCTACTAACCCCCCAAAGGTAGTAATTACCGCACCTGTTCCCGAAAAACAAGTATTGGTAATCAGTCCCGAACTGGAAACACCAAAGAAAGTAGAGACAATTCCCCAACCAGTCCCACAAACACCCAATTCATCTTCAGAAGAACTGCTTGAGCAACTGCGAGATGATCGAGAGCAGGGAAAAATAACAACTGACAATTGACCACCCACTAATTCCAGTCCTCCTCCTCCTTTTTGCCACGACTTTTGTAAATTCCGCCTGTATGATGAATTTGACGGGTTTTTATAAATAATTCATCCTCCGTCAACCCCCAACGTTGTAAAACCTGATCTAAGTCATTTTGGATGTCTCGCGCACCGGGAAAACCTTGATAGCGGATTTTTAGTCTCGCTAATTCTGATAAATTGTAGTCGCTTGCGTCTTGAGCAAGTAGAATATCAATAAGGGGGCGATCGCGGTTGTAGAGTGGATGTTGTTGATCATTACTATCGGGCTTTTGTGTCATAATCAATACTAGTACAAAGTTGACAACAAATCAACAACTCAAGAGCGAAAAATCTCGATCATTGCTAATTATCTATTATTATCTAAATAATGACGGCAACTACCCCTTGTCACTTACGGATCTCACTATTGGCATTGAGCTTTAAATAAAGATACATTATCTTTAAGAAAATACAAAAAACTTTAGATAAGGGTGAACTTAATCTCACCCAAAATCCAAGCAGCACGAGGGAAAGAACCCGCTATGTTTGAACACTTCACTTCCGAAGCAATTCGGGTAATCATGTTAGCTCAGGAAGAAGCACGACGACTGGGACACAACTTTGTAGGAACAGAACAAATTCTCCTGGGTTTAATGGGAGAAGGAACAGGTGTTGCTGCGAAAGTGCTGGCTGAGTTGGGTGTCACTCTGAAAGAAGCACGTCGGGAAGTAGAAAAAATAATTGGCCGGGGTTCTGGGTTTGTCCCACCGGAAATTCCTTTTACCCCCAAAGTTAAAAGCCTGTTTGAGCAATCTTTCCGAGAAGCTCACGGTCTTGGACATAATTACATAAACACTGAACACTTATTATTAGGTTTAACGGAGGCCGGTGAAGGAGTCGCGGCCAAAGTATTGCAAAATCTAGGAGTAGATTTACCTGTTATCCGTGCGGCTGTAATGAAGCGTCTGGGTGAAGATACAGCGGTTGTCACGGGTGGGAGAAGTAATTCCCAGCGCAATCAAAATCTATCCATAGAGGAGTTCGGTAGAAATCTCACTAAATTAGCTCAGGAGGGCAGATTAGACCCGGTAGTCGGTCGTCAACGAGAAATTGAAAGAACGGTGCAAATTCTCGGTCGCAGAACCAAAAATAACCCGGTTTTGATTGGGGAACCTGGGGTGGGAAAAACAGCAATTGCTGAAGGTTTGGCTCAACGGATTATTAATCAAGATGTTCCCGAAATTTTGCTCAATAAGCAGGTCATTAGCCTGGATATGGGTTCTGTAGTCGCAGGAACTCGTTTCCGGGGTGACTTTGAGGAACGCTTGAAAAAAATCATGGAGGAAGTTCGTACCGCAGGTAACATCATCTTAGTTATTGATGAAATTCATACCTTGGTGGGTGCGGGTGGTACGGAAGGCGGTTTAGATGCGGCTAATATACTTAAACCAGCTTTAGCACGGGGTGAACTTCAGTGTATTGGTGCTACTACTTTGGATGAATATCGTCAACATATTGAACGTGATGCAGCATTAGAAAGACGTTTTCAGCCCATTTTGGTAGGTGAACCATCCGTAACAGAAACTATTGATATTCTCTACGGTTTACGCGGTGCTTATGAACAGCATCATAAAGTCCATATTGCTGATGAAGCGATAGTAGCAGCCGCTGAATTAGCAGACCGTTATATCAGCGATCGCTTTCTACCAGACAAAGCCATCGACTTGATTGATGAAGCGGGTTCTCGGGTGCGGTTACGTCACTCCCGCATTACCAATAACAAAGAACTCAAACGGGAATTAACCACCGCCACTAAAGCCAAATCTGAAGCTATCAGAGTCCAGGATTTTACTAAAGCTGGTAAATTACGTCAACAAGAATTATCAATTCAAGCCAGACTTGATTTAGAGGAAAACCAGGAAAGCGTTGACGCTCCCATTGTCAATGAAGAAGATATTGCTCAAATTGTCGCTGCTTGGACAGGTGTTCCCGTTAACAAACTGACTGAATCCGAATCTGAATTATTATTACATCTCGAAGACACTTTACACAAACGGCTAATTGGACAAGAACAAGCAGTTAGCTCCGTTTCTCGCGCTATTCGTCGCGCTCGTGTGGGCTTAAAAAGTCCTAATCGTCCTATTGCCAGCTTTATCTTTTCTGGTCCAACCGGTGTAGGTAAAACTGAATTAGCTAAAGCATTAGCCGCTTACTTCTTCGGCTCAGAAGAATCAATGGTGCGTTTAGATATGTCCGAATACATGGAAAGCCACAACGTTTCCAAGTTGATTGGTTCACCTCCAGGTTATGTAGGATACAATGAAGGCGGACAACTAACGGAAGCTGTGCGGCGCAAACCCTATACAGTGTTGCTATTCGACGAAATCGAAAAAGCGCATCCCGATGTATTTAATATGCTGCTGCAAATCTTAGATGACGGTCATCTTACGGATGCGAAAGGCCGGAAAGTGGACTTCAAGAATACATTAATTATCTTGACTTCTAATATTGGTTCTAAGGTAATCGAAAAAGGTGGTAGTAGCTTGGGATTTGAGTTTGATAACCACGCAGAAGCTAGTTATCATCGGATTCGTAACTTAGTCAACGAAGAACTTAAAGCTTATTTCCGTCCAGAATTTCTCAACCGTGTTGATGATATTATCGTCTTCACTCAACTTAACAAAGATGAAGTCAAGCAAATTGCTGAAATTATGCTGGATGATGTTGCTAGTCGCTTAAAAGATAAGGATATCACCTTAGAAGTGACAGCAGCTTTCCAAGATAAAGTTGTACAAGAAGGCTATGATCCTAGTTATGGTGCTAGACCATTACGCCGCGCTATTGTGCGTTTGCTAGAAGATTCTCTGGTGGAAGCGATTTTATCTGGGGAAATAGCTCAGGGAGATAAGGCTATAGTTGATGTAGATGATGATGGTCAGGTAAAAGTCAGAAAATCCGAAACCCGTGAGTTGTTATTAACTAATGTTGGTTAATTCGGGATTTCTACAATATTGGTAATTTATTTGGTGGGTGACTTGATTGTTAACCCACCTTTTTTAATGGGTTTGAAACTGTAACTTCAATTCTAGCCAGATAATGTATAATTTGTCATCCAAATATATTTGTCATAACTAATTCCATCAGTATCATACTAGGCTATTATAATTTTTAGTTGGTTTTGATACAGCATTTTTATTTTCATTCATAGATAATAATTAAATAGTTAATTGATCTTAATTACCATCTGACACAAAATTAACAATTAGTCTTATTTTGGAGGCTATTTATAAAGTAAGTATTAAGTAAGGTATGTTACTGCTATACAATAATTGGGGAGTTTGGATGAAGAATTAGCCCAGACGGATAAGATGCGTTACTAGTCGCTAACACACCCTACTATTTAAGTTCTAATTTATAAGTTATCCCTGATAATTAATGACTAATTAGGTTTTGTGCTGATGTCAAATATTTACAATACCCAAGAGTTAATTCACATTTTAGCAGCCGAGCGCCAAGCTTGCTTAAAAGGTGAACGTTTAAAGTTAGAATTAACCGTTTCTGGTAATCCATTAATAGACCAATTTGTCAGAACCGAAGGACTACAAAGATTCGCAGCTTACCAAGATTTTAAAACCTCCATTCATCAATATCAACGAGAAAATCAAGTTTCTGGAATTATCTGGAAAGATATCACTATTAAGAACAAAAATCTCCACTATCCAGAAATTGATCCCGAATTAATTGCTTTAGAAAGTGATTTACCAATATTGAAACTTGCCAAAAATGCAATTTTAGAATTTTGGTATATTACAACAGCAGAAATGGATTTATATTTAGGTTTTAGTAATGGTAAACAACATCAAAAAATTGCCAAAATAGACGTAGAAAGAATTACCCAAAGAACAGAATGGGCTACTTTGTTAAAATGGGAAAACCCGAACTTTTTAGAAATTATCTTACAATTAGGTTGGGGACAACCCCAAGAAGCAGCTTATAAACGGGGAAGACCACTAGCGGGAAGTGAATTTATTCATGCAGTTAATCCAGGATGTTATCCTATTGGTTAATATGAGGATTCTCTAATGAACCGTAAAACCGTATCTCTCAAAATCAGTCTTGCTGTTTCTGGTTCACCATTCACGAAAAGAGAAATAGCTTCATCAAGTAAAGCGATCGCAAACTCAGAATCTCTTTGCACTCGTGCATTAACGGTTTCTTTAAAGTCTCTAGTTAGTGCCATAATAACTACCTCTTCTCTCTATTATCGTTGTCAGTTGCTTGCTCTTTGCTAATTTCTTTTAGCATTGATCAGCCGTTTGCTGTACACTTTCAGGGAGGGCATTATAATATTTCCAGAATCGTTCTGTTGTATAGTGCATCAGATTTCGCGGCTATGCCCTGCTTGAAACTCAGCGATCGCTTCTGCTGCTAATGCTTCCAACTTACCATCTGCAATATCACGTTCTATCTGCTCATCCCAAAGTTCATAATCTAGGTTTAAAAACCATTGTCTCAGTTTCTCAAAATCATGAGATGGAAGTGAGAGAATTGCAGTTTCAATTTGTTCTAGCTGTGACATAAATAGTTTTTACCTCTTTATTCTTGAGAAAATTATAGCTTTATTTTGTCCTAGAGTTCTGAATTGATTCAGTGATAGCATACAGCGCGACCTAGGAATCGCTTTATCCAGGGTGTTTTCTATATAGCGGAGTTTACGGCGGCATCTTGCCCGCTAAATATGTACCTCATAACACCGGGAAGTGCTGTATGTATGTTAGTCATCTGCGAGAAGTTATTGAAGCTATGGGAGGAGAATTGAAAATAACGGCAAAATTCCCTGATGTGGAAGTAACAATTACTAATTTTGAAGATTGGGCAATGGAGACTAATGAGTAGGGTAATCCTTCATCAAAGAATTTACTGCTGAACTTTTCATCAAGGTGTGGGGGTTGGTTGTGGTATTTCGGAAGTAGGAACACCCATATAAAAAAGTAGAAATACTAAAACAAATGCTGCAAATGCTCCTGTGGCTTTAACCTGGGTTTTTGTCTTCATAAAAGGTATTGAAGATTGTAAACCAAGATCACCAGAAACTAAATAACCGGCAATACCAGCAAATGCAGATGCTAAAAATCTCACAATAGCTAAAGCATTACCATTCATACTTCTAGGGTTGAGAATCAGGACGATAAAAGTTATTAATACTGCTAAAGCCATAGCCAAAGCAATACCCCGTTCAGCAGAAGAAATAGGTGGTTGTGGTGGTGGTGGTGTCATACCAGCGTCGGGTGTTTGTGATGATTCTATTCTCTCACGATTTTGGCGTTTTCGTCTTTCTGCTTCTGATTCAATACCATTTAGCAGTTCTAGCGCATTAAATGTTTCTGTTAGTCCTTCGGGAATGAAAGGTGAATTTTTATCTGCATAATCCAGTAAATTTTTATAACCTGCAAATATACCAGGATGTCCGGGAATTGGTACTTTTTCTTTCGCTTCTAAACCTTGAATAGTTTGATGAATACTATCGAACTGAGAACGAATCATTGCGAGTAAATCTCTGCGGGTGAAATCACTACCACTAATAAAAATAAAGATTTTGCGGTCTTCTTGATCACTTTTTACTAATGCTCGATTTTTATTGTATCTTAATACAATACCACTTCGCCACCAAGTTTTTTTATCTGCTAGATGGTGCATTCTCACAATCAAACGGGAAATAATGCTGCTAGGTAAAATATTATAATGATATTCAAAAGCCAGAACATTCTCCCATTCCCCAGTTGCAGGTTCTTCTTTTGGTAACAAGTCAGGAATGAGATATTTATCTTTATCATCCAAAGGAAAACAGAGTTCAAACCTCTCCATCATTTTGATAATAAATTCTGGCTTATCGTCGGGATATTTAGAATCATCTAAAATTCTTCTTAGTTCTTGAAGTGTCAACATACCACGAAATTCAGTCGTTAATAAATTGTCATTGAGAATTTTATAAACACCGTTTGTTACCCATTCTGGATTAAGCACCGGAACACCTTTTAAGCCGAAATCATCTCTAAAATTGAGAACAATACCCAATTGATGCAGCAATTCCATTAAAGTAGATTGTTTAAGTTTTTCATTAATTTTTTCATTCTGGCAAATACCCTCATATTCGTGGTAGAGAATATAGTCCTTTTCCATCTTTTCTAAATGGGTTTTTACCTGAAACCAACTTTTAGGTAAAGGGTCGTTAATGCCTTCTAAGTTAGCAAGTTCGCGTTTAATAATTGATAATAATTTTTCTATACCTGCTCCAGTTTGACAAGAAATAGGAACTATATCTTTAATATTTTTGTATTTTTTGTGTAAGCCAGTTTGATCAAGATCCAAAGGATGCTCATCAATTTTATTTCCAACTAAAATAATCGGGGAATCACCGCCAAAACTCTGAATAATTTTTAGCCAATATTCTAATCTATTTTGTTGTTCATCCTCACGGGCATTAATTACCAGCAGGTAAAGGCTACGTTTAGTGAGAAAAAATTGGTGGGTAGCGTGCATGATTTCCTGTCCACCAAAATCCCATATATTTAGTCGAATGGTTTGCTGATTAACTTCTAAACGCCAATTTTCAATATTGATGCCGTTGGTTTTGCTTTCGTTGGCATCGAATGTGTTGTTAATCAGTCGTTTAACTAGGGAAGTTTTACCCACAGTTCCTTGACCAACTAGCAATACCTTAGCTTCATTGAGAGGTTGTTGCTCCTCAGTTTGCAGAGAGAAATAGTAGGTGAGAATCTCTGACGGTTTACCTAAGCTATCCCAACTGCTCCCTAAAATTTCTGCGGGAATATTTAGCTGATTCCCACGTAAATCGAGTTTTTCAAGTTGAGATAATTGTTTAATGGCTTCTGGCAATCTTGTCAGTTGATTGTTTCTGAGGTTAAGCCCCTTCAGATTGGAGAGTTGGGCAATGGCTTCTGGCAATGTTGTCAGTTGATTGTTACTGAGGCCAAGCCCCGTCAGATTGGAGAGTTGGGCAATGGCTTCTGGCAATGTTGTCAGTTGATTGTAACTGAGGTCAAGCTCCCTCAGATTGGAGAGTTGGGCAATGGCTTCTGGCAATGTTGTCAGTTGATTGTTACTGAGGTCAAGCCCCGTCAGATTGGAGAGTTGGGCAATGGCTTCTGGCAATGTTGTCAGTTGATTGTTACTGAGGTAAAGCCCCGTCAGATTGGAGAGTTGGGCAATGGCTTCTGGCAATCTTGTCAGTTGATTGTTAATGAGGTAAAGCCCCGTCAGATTGGAGAGTTGGGCAATGGCTTCTGGCAATCTTGTCAGTTGATTGTTACTGAGGTCAAGCCCCGTCAGATTGGAGAGTTGGGCAATGGCTTCTGGCAATCTTGTCAGTTGATTGTCACTGAGGTAAAGCACCGTCAGATTGGAGAGTTGGGCAATGGCTTCTGGCAATGTTGTCAGTTGATTGTTACTGAGGTTTAATGTAGTTTCTTTGTTCCTAGCAGCTTTTTCGATGATTTGCAGCAGTTCTTGATCAGTCATGGCTAGTCACCAACTCAGAAGAAAAAAGACTAGTATGAATCATATAGCATTTCCTAGTCTAATGAACTACAAAATTATCTGTGTTTATCCGCGTCCATCTGCGTTTAATTATTTTCGGTTTAATATATAGTAATTAAATGACTCTTACGATCATCTCATCAACTAACCGACTCTTGCGCTTCCCGATACAATCTTTTAGCGATCCGAAATAATTCCTGGCCTGTGTGTAAATAACGTTCGTCATAGCTTAATGGGAAATAAGCTAACTCTTCAATTCCCTCCCCTATTTGACTCATACAGTAGTAAATGTGTGCTGCTGCTGCCGCAAAATTAACAGGATTTGGTAAAGAACGAAACCTGATTTGAGCGTCTTTTAAGTCTTCTCTACAGGATTCTAAATAATCTTGAAATTCGTCTAAAAGAACATCATCAAAGGGATCTGCGGCTAATTCCTCAATTTGTTCTTTTAAAGAATTGAGAATTGTTCCAAGTATCCGGTTTACCGGTTTATAAACTAGTTTTAACCATTCTTCAATGTTCTCATCAACATCTTTTCTAACTTTTCTAGTCGCTTTATAATGCTCTTGGGCAGATTCTGAGCGTTTTTGGCGAGTATAATGGGAATTTTTCTGACTATAGCGCAGTTCTTGATCATAATTAAGACGACTTTTGCTGTCACTTAAAACTTCATAAGCAGCATTAACCCGAATAATTCCTTCATTATCTGTTATTTCTTGATTAATATCAGGATGTAAAATCTTGACCAAGCGGCGATAGGCTTGTTTGATCTCCGCTTGGCTGGCATTATTACTGACTTTTAAGGTATCGTAATGGTTAAAATCGGACATGAATCCAATAGGTTGTTAATTGACATTAGTTACTGTTTTCTAGATCTTGGAATAAAGGTGTACTTAAGTATCTCTCACCGAAACTAGGCTGAATCATCACAATTAACCGCTCTCGATTTTCTGGACGTTGGCCTACACGAATGGCTGCACAAAGGGCCGCACCAGTGGAAATTCCCGATAATAATCCTTCTTCCCTTGCTAATTTACGACTATAGGCGATCGCCTCCTCATCAGTAACCGTAATCACCTCATCAATTAATTCTACTTTTAATACCTGAGGAATAAAACCCGCCCCAATCCCTTGAATTTTGTGAGGACCAGGTTTACCACCAGATAATATAGGGCTATTAGCTGGTTCTACCGCTACACTGGTAAAACTCGGCTTCCGTTTTTTAATGACTTCCGACACCCCAGTAATAGTACCACCAGTCCCCACTCCCGCCACAATTATATCTACCTGACCATCGGTATCTGACCAAATTTCCTCCGCCGTAGTTTCCCGGTGAATTTGGGCATTAGCCGGGTTACGAAATTGCTGTAACATATAAGAATAGGGTGTTCTATCCACTATCTCCTGGGCCCGACGAATCGCCCCACTCATCCCCGCAATTCCCGGCGTGAGTTCCAATTCTGCCCCATAAGCCCTTAACATTGCTCGCCGTTCCGCGCTCATAGTTTCCGGCATGGTTAAAATTAATTTATACCCCATAGCTGCCGCCGCCATCGCCAAAGCAATACCCGTATTTCCCGATGTTGGCTCTACTAAAATCGTCTTCCCCGGCGCGATTAATCCTTCTTTCTCCGCAGCATCAATCATACTTACCCCAATCCGGTCTTTTACTGATGCAGAGGGGTTCATACTTTCCAATTTCACCACAATTCTCGCCACACAACCCAACTCTTGGGGAATCCGGTTTAACTGTACTAAAGGTGTCCGTCCCACCAATTCCGTAATATTTTTGACAATAGCCATGATAAGTTTTTACGTCCTTAAATGTAGTACATGATATCCAACTGCTTTCGGGAATCTCGTTTTTCACAAAGATCCTGAAGTGAATAGTTTTGTAACACTGAATTTGCCGCTTGACGTGCTTCTTGCCAAATTTCCGTCACCACAGTATGATCTAAACTTGTGCGGTGAGAATCCTGATCACTTGTCTGCACATCTAAACCTTCCAAACATTCTAAAATATCAAAGATACTAATTTTCCGAGGTTCTCGCGCTAAGAAATAACCGCCCTTTGAACCCCGTTGACTTTTCACTATACCCCCACGCCGCAAACTTGCTAACAGTTGTTCTAAATAACGATCAGGTATCTTTTGTTGCATAGCGATTTGCCGAATTTGCATCGGTTCACCGTTTTCGTAATGAGTAGCCATTTCTAATAACGCCAAAATTGCGTATTCAGATTTACATGATAGTTCCACAAGCAGTAATCCAAGATGAAAGTTGAAGCATGAAGATGAACAAAATCCAACAGTTCCCCTCTTTTCCAGTATACTCCCGTTCTCCACTGGGGTTTTTATTGCCCGTAAAAAAAACCCCCGCCTCATGGCAGGGTAAAATAATTTGGGCGTAGACATATTGAGCTATGAAAATCAAAACTTTCATTTCTCAAACTCTTATTTTTCGCGTCTTTGCGCCTTAGCGTCAGACAAATTCATATTTTTGTTGACCAACGCCTAATTTTTCAAGTTATCAGCAGACTTTTAACAGTCTAGAAACTGAAAGTTGTTCTCAGCGTACCGATAAAAGCATCATTGCTATTAGTAGCCTGTCCCGGAGATGTTACCCAAATCACACCAGGAGTTACAGAAATATTGTCTGAAACCTGATACTTGTAAAAGCCTTCAACTTGGTATGGTGTCTGACTAGCACCTGCTCTGAGTGAGTAAGGTTGAGCGCCACCAAAAATCCCCAAGACGTTACCCTTCTTACCAAAATCAGGTAAAGCTAAACCCGCTCCATAACTCCAAGCTTCTCTACTAACACCAGCACCTTCGGGAATCACATCATGGTAGGAAACGAAACCACTTAGAGACAATTTCCGGCTAGGCTTGATAGCAGCAGAAACACCATAGGAGTTGCTAGAGCTAGAACCTGCTACAGTTGGAGTATTAGCTTGTGCAGTACCTACTAAAGCTTTACCACCATCAAGCGCTGAATCAAATAAGGTGCTACCTGCTTTTTGATAACCATGGACATAGGTAGCAGCCAACGCAACACGATTACCAACATTAAAGTTTAACTGACCTAAGGCCGCATAGTTACCATCAAACAAGCCATTACTAGGAGTAGGATCATTAGCATTGGAAGCTAAGTAACCTAATGTTAAGGAGCTTGGTTTTAAGGAACTATCACCTTTCCCAAAGGGTACACTCAACGCAATACCCGAACCACCACCAATGCGATAAATCGGATTTTCAGACGCAAAGGTGGTTAAAGCACCCTTACCACCATCTGTTTTATCAAAGAAGTAAGGATTATTAACAGCCGCATAATCGCTATGTTGTCCACCACTAGCCGCTAGATAAACCCTCGCTGGACCTACAGGAGCTTCATAAGTTAGCTTGTCAATTTTTACGCTGTTATTATTGGTGCTACCAACTTCAAAGATTTGCTTGCCGACTGCATTAGAACCAGGATTGATAGCAGCAGTTTTAGAACCACTAACAGGAGCATTTGCATTATCTCGGAAATCAAAGGCTGTAGCATTACCAGCGGACAACCGGGTTGTTAACATATCCCTACCGGTAAAGCTGGTTTCCAAGCCTAAACGCACTCTGTTTTGCAAAACTGCGCGGTTTGCTTTACCCGTCTCATTACCAAAAGTATCGGTAGAAGCAAAAATAGCTTCACCTTTTAATTTAGTGGTAGTGGAGAATTGATTTGCTTCTAATTCAGCAGTGCGTCCTTCTAAAGCGTCCACTCGACCGCGTAAAGTTGCTAGTTCGGCAGAAAACTCTTCTTGCAATCGCTGTAATGTTGCCAAATCCTGTTTGGTAACTAGATCAGCCGTTGCTGTGGCAATTAATTCATTTACACGATCCAAACATGAATTTAAACCAGCAGCAAATTCATAACGACTTAAAGAGCGATTACCGCGAAATGTCCCACTGGGATAACCAGCAATACAACCGTAGCGCTCAACCAAGGACTGTAAGGCTTGAAACGCCCAATCTGTAGGTTGTACGTCAGAAAACTGCGAAACTGATGTTACCTGAGACTGGGAATTATTGTTTTCGTTACTGAAGGGGTTGACTTTAGCTTGAGCTAAAAATTGGGCTGCTTTGGTTTCTTCCACCAATACTTCTGGCTTTTGAGAAACTTCTGTTGCAGAGGAAGTTTCTATTGATGATGTTTCCGTGGTGGTTGTGGTCGCAGCTATCGCTGTTGAAGATAATAACAACGCTGCTCCCAAAGCTGCTGGGCTAACCACCAGGGATTTCCACAAGATATTAGACATCTTTCCTTTTCTCCTCACACCTTACATGAATAAATGAAGTTATCTGTAGCTAATTGCTTAGAAATGGGACATCTTGTTGAAACCTGTGTATTGGGCATGGCTGCCAGTACCACAATTCTAGTTTTCAAAAGACTAATAATTGATTAACAAATCGTTAAATTTTCATGCAATTAACTTATACAAAAACTTATAATCATAGGATATGGTTATATTATAACTATTCCTAATGATTAAAATAAGAATTTATGATGAAGTGACTGTAAATTTTTCTAGTAAACTAGTGTAGTTACCTTGAAAAATCAAACTCGCACTTTTTACACTCACATCAAAGCATTCTTATCAACAAACCTCACTAAATAAGCTCTGGCACTAAAAACCGTAGATGAGTTTTTAAACGTACTTTTAATCATAAGTTTTCTACATCATCCCTGATTTTTCGTGATGATTGTTTTGTTTTATCTGTCGAAGCCTATATCTGTGGATGATGGTTTATTGTCTGCAAATGTTCCGCGACGATGTTAGAATCGGCCAATTAACATCTAATCACTGGTTGCTTAAAAATCACTATTTAGTTAAGTGAAAAAATTGCCTAACCTGACAAAAAAAATAAACGTTATTTCTTGTTTACTTCCGGCAAGAACTAAATTATTTTTATGCAAAGAAAAACTACCCAGAAAAACTATCCGCCCTGATTTAGATTAGAAAATCTAAGTCAGGGCGGTCTAGCGGGTCTTCAAGTTGCAACCAGACTGCCGGAAGGGACTCCGACCTTTAGCCTAGCTAGTTGAGCTTACTTAGTTCTCAAGAAAACTAAGGCTAACTTTTAGAGAACAGCCCCGGCGCACAGCCGGCTAACTGCAACTTGATGACCCATGGTTATACTACTTTCTATCATGGGCATCACCTCCTTATTGCCTAAACGGTCTTAGTCTCAAAAGGCAAAGCAAAAAGCTTTGGGTTTTTTACCTGAAATCACTATAACACAACTACAAAAATTTGCAATACTGAAAATTATATTGTAAAAATAATGTCATAAAAAAACCCTACCTCAAGGCAGGGTTAAGGAAAAACAATTAATTAAAGATGGATTTTATAAAGCGTTACCGCGAGGTAGCACTTCTTCAGGGAATACAAATTGTTCGTGGGGTTGATCTTGAGGAGCCATCCAAGCCCGGATACCCTCGTTCAACAAAATATTTTTGGTATAGAAAGTTTCAAACTCTGGGTCTTCTGCTGCCCGTAATTCTTGGGAAACGAAGTCATAAGCCCGCAAGTTTAATGCTAAACCCACAATACCAACAGCACTCATCCACAAGCCTGTAACTGGTACAAACAACATGAAGAAGTGTAACCAACGTTTGTTGGAGAAAGCAATCCCGAAAATCTGTGACCAGAAGCGGTTTGCTGTCACCATGGAGTAGGTTTCTTCAGCTTGGGTAGGATTAAAGGCGCGGAAGGTGTTTGAGCCTTCACCGTCTTCAAATAAGGTGTTTTCTACTGTTGCACCGTGAATGGCACAAAGTAAAGCTCCACCTAAGATACCTGCTACGCCCATCATGTGGAAGGGGTTGAGGGTCCAGTTGTGGAAACCTTGGAGAAATAGGAGGAAACGGAAGATTGCTGCTACTCCGAAGCTGGGGGCAAAGAACCAGCTAGATTGTCCTAAAGGATACATCAGGAACACGCTGACGAATACGGCGATAGGGCCGGAGAAAGCTAGGGCGTTATAGGGACGAAGACCTACGAGACGGGCAATTTCAAATTGACGTAACATGAAGCCAATGAGAGCAAAAGC